>NZ_JBJIAK010000020.1:0-105084 GCF_045310915.1 Mycobacterium sp. SMC-17
CACACCCAGCCAACCAGACACCCCAATCACAGGCCGACAGCAGCTGACCGTTCTACACCCTCAATCATGAAGAGCCCTCAATGATCTCGGCATCGGTGATGGGATTGGCCCGCCAGCGGTAGTAGGGCTGGCGGGCGAGCTTGAGTACCCGGCACGTCACCGCAACGGGAATCCCGTCGGCGGCGAGCTCACTTACGAGCGGGTAGAGCCTTTTCCCGGCAGATTGGCCTGCGACAAATACGCGGCCGCCCGCCGCAGGACTTCATTCTCTTGTTCCAACAACCGATTTCGGCGTCGTAGCTCGCGCAGTTCAGCGGAATCACTGGTGCTTTTGCCGGTCTTGGCGCCTTCGTCGATATCGGCTTGGCGCATCCACTTGTGCAGCGTCATCGGGTGAACCCCGAAATCGGTGGCGATCTGCTCGATCGTCACACCGTCGCCGCGGTTGCGGGCCACGCGCACGACGTCGTCGCGGAACTCACGGGGGTAGGGCCTGGGCACAGAGACATCCTTCCAGCTCGCCCGTCCGGGGCAAGCCAACTCAGATGTCACCTATTCGTGCAGCAGACCCCCGAAAGAGTCGAGGTCATGGCTGACTGTCGCTTTTTCTCTGGGCGGGAACCCGACAGCTGAGGGCCGTGGGTCCGGTTTGGGGCAGTGATAGTGCGCCAACTATTGTCACGTTCCGACGAGCCGCCGCAAATTTCGTTATGGCCCAATACTTGTTCGCGCTCGGCTCTCGTGATGACCGCAGCCCCGGGCCAGTACGGGCCAAATTTCGCCCCGTAACGCCGCCATGAGCACTTCGTACCGCGACGCTCTCGTTCGGAGTCAAGGCGTTTCGCCTTCCGACGAGTGCTTACGATCGAGTACGCATCGGGAGAGGTAGCGTTCAACGGCCGCCGATCGTACGTGCCCCTCCGGAACGACACGACCCTCTAGTTTCGCCGACGCGCGAATGGACCGCCGACCCGCGCGGGCGACTGCGGCAGGACTGACGACTACGCGTTTCACTCTGCGCGGCATATCGCGTCACCTCACTTATGTTTGAGTCGCTGTCACATTCTATGAGCGCAGCGGGCCGTCAAGCGAGAGCTTTGCGCGGGGGCTGGCAACGAGGAGCCAGCGCAGTGACGGTCACCGATCCGACACCGGACGGACCTTGGGGGAAATGTTGCGTCGACGGCACCCGCCGTCACGATTCCCCTGACGCCTGTCAATTAACATTCGTCGATTCAAACGTACGTTTCAGACTGCGCAGAGCACGACCAGACGCAAACGACATCAGCCAGAACATGAAATTCCCGCGCATAACCGCCGTCAACAGCACCGAGAACTCACCTGACACGCCCGTACCTACAGATAAATCGAACAGGCGGTTGATGGTGACGCGGCCCTCGACCCGAGCCAGGGGAGCGCCGGCACACGTGTGAATGCCACGGCCGAAGGCGATGTGTTCGCGCACGTTCTTGCGATCGAGACGGAACTCGTTGGGATTGTCGAACTTTCGGGGATCCCGGTTGGCCGCCCCGAGACACAGCATCATCACGGTGCCGGCCTTGATCGGCACGCCACCCAGGGTGGTGGACTTGCGGCAGAGGCGGAAGTCCACCTTGGTGGGGCTCTCGAAGCGCAGCGCCTCCTCGATGAATGGGGAGATCAGGTCGCGGTTCTCCCGCAGGTGATGCTGCAGCCCGGGGTTGTCGCCCAGCACCTTGACGGCGGAACTGAGCAGCTTCGTGACGGTTTCCTGCCCGGCGGCGAACAGGAACGTCGCCGGCCGCACCACCTCGAGCAGCGGCGGGACGGAGCCGTCGGGATAGGTGGCGGTGGCCAGCCCGGTCAGCACGTCTTCGCGCGGGTGCTCGCGCCGGTCGGCGATATAGCCGCTGAACAGATCGTCAAGGTACTGAAGGGGATTGGAGCCCACAGGCTCGTGGTCGAGGGCGCCGACTGCGGATCCCGGTACGTTGCCGGCTCCGAGGTTGCGCCGGATCTCGGGGCGATCGTCCTCGGGTACGCCGAGTAGATCCGCGATCGCCAGCGTCGCGAACGGCTTGCCGTACTCGCCGAGGAACTCACACCGGCCGTTCGCGATGAACTCGTCGAACTGCCGGTCGGCGAGGCCCCACATGTAGTCCGAGTTCTCCTGCAGGCGGCGCGGGGTCAGCAGCCGGCTCAGCAGGGATCGGGCGTTCTCGTGCTCGGGCGGATCCATCACCACCATGTGTTCGAAGATCGGGAACTCGTGACGGTGCGCCTCGATGAGCTCGCTGATGTCGTCCCCGTCCGGGGTGAACGGGAGCGGCGGGAACGGGCCGCCGATGGCATTGACCGCCGAGAACGAATCGACATCCTTGAAGGCCGACTGGACTTCTTGGTACCCGGTCACCGCCACCACGCCGTAGTGCGGTTCGCGAGCGACAGGCCCCTGCTGACGCAGATGATCCCAGTACGCGTACGGGTCCTGGGCGATGTCGGGGTTCGTGAAGTAGTCGACGTCGGCGAGGTCGGCCACTGTGGACTTGGGCTGCATGACAGCAACTCCTGATCGATCGATCAAAATGTTAGACTGCCGTATGCCTATCACGCGCCGCGACGGCCGGTCAAGCATTTCGGGGCGGGTTCGTCGATGACCCAGGCACGCAAATCGAAGGCCGATGACGGCGGTGCCCGACAGCGCCTGATCGAGGCGACGGTGCAGATCATGCATGACGAGGGATACGCCGCGGCCACCTCGCGGCGGGTCGCGGCCCAGGCCGGCGTCAAGCAGGCGTTGGTCTATTACTACTTCCCGACCATGGACGACCTGTTCGTCGAGGCGCTTCGTGCCGGCGGGGAAGTGGCTCTGGAGCGGCTGCGGGAAGTGTTGCTCGACGAGGACCCGCTGCGCGCGCTGTGGCGGATCAACAGTGACCCGCGACAGACGGTGTTGAGCACCGAATTCATGGCATTGGCCAACCACCGCAAGGCCGTTGGCGCCGAATTGAAGGCGTACTCGGAACGCGTGCGCGATATCGAAACCGCGGCGGTGACGCTGGTTCTGCGGACCGCCGGCGTGAATCTGGACGCGTACCCGCCGGTGGTGATCTCCATGATCGTCGCTCAGATCGCGCGCAGCGTCGGCAATGAGAATGCAGTCGGTGTGACCCGGGGGCATGAGGAACTCCGCGCGTTCATCGACCGGCAGATCGAGCTGCTGACGAAGGCTGCGGAAGTCGTGCGCGACTGACCTGTCGCCGGACGGGCCGTCGCGCCCGTCCGCTCGGTGACTTCGGCGGCGTCGCCGGCTTTCTTGAATCTCGTCATTGACACTGCGCCGCGTCGCATGCCATGGTTCCTGATCGATCGACCAATTTTTGGGATCGACGGCCGGACCGCCATTCCGCGGCGGCGGCGACAACCAACAGCGAGGTGGATTCATGGCGGGACGGGTAGAGGGCAAGGTCGCATTCATCACCGGAGCGGCCCGTGGTCAGGGGCGTAGTCACGCCGTGCGGCTCGCCGAAGAGGGCGCCGACATCATCGCCATCGACATCTGTGGTCCCGTGAGCAGCAACCCCCAGATCGCACCCGCGACCCGGGACGACCTTGCCGAAACGGCGGATCTGGTCAAGCAGCTGAACCGGCGCATCGTCACCGCCGAGGTCGACGTGCGCGACTACGCCGCGGTGAAGGCCGCTGTCGACAACGGCGTCGAACAGCTGGGCCGGCTGGACATCATCTGTGCCAATGCCGGTATCGGCAATGGTGGCCAGACGCTGGACCATACCAGCGAAGAAGACTGGACCGACATGATCGACGTCAACCTCTCCGGCGTCTGGAAGTCGGTCAAAGCTGCAGTGCCGCATCTCATCTCGCAGGGGCAGGGTGGATCGATCATTCTGACCAGCTCGGTGGGCGGACTCAAGGCCTACCCGCACACGGGGCACTACATCGCGGCCAAGCATGGCGTGGTCGGGCTGATGCGGACCTTCGCCGTGGAGTTGGGCCACCACTCGATCCGGGTGAACTCGGTGCACCCGACGAATGTGAACACCCCGCTGTTCATGAACGAGGGCACGATGAAGCTGTTCCGGCCCGACCTGGAGAACCCGGGTCCGGACGACATGAAGGTCGTCGCGCAGATGATGCACGTGCTGCCGGTGGGCTGGGTCGAGCCAGTGGACATCAGCAATGCGGTGTTGTTCCTGGCCTCGGACGAATCCCGTTATGTGACAGGTCTTCCCATGACCGTCGACGCCGGAAGCATGCTCAAGTAACCCTGATCAGCAACCCAACCGAATAGCCATCAACCCAACGGCAACGGAGCCAAAGACCATGGCCAGTAACAGCTCTCGTATCAACCCGCTGTTCGCTTCAGTAGCACCCGAGGCGCCTGCGTCCCACTCCTGTCCGAGAGCCGCCAAGATCGGCGGGTATGGCGGCCTGGCGGTCGCGGCCTGGCTGGCCACCGCGGTGGCGACCGGTCACGGAGTGGCCGTCGCGGATACCGTTGGCGGGTCGGCGAGTTCATCGTCAACGAGCTCGGCGAGCGCACCGGGTGGGTCGACGTCCCCGGGTACCGCGGGCAGTGCCGCGAGCGGATCGACGACGAACACCGGTACAACCGCAACGGCGGGCAGCACGGGAACGACCGGGACGACCGAATCGGCGAGCGGCTCGGGTGGCACCGGATCGTCTTCGGTCGCAGGGACAGCAGGCACGTCACCGACGTCCGGATCGACCTCGTCGAGCGCCGAGGTGGGCTCGGGCGTGGTCGTCAGCAGCAGTGGGGGAGCCCATACCGGCAGTTCATCGACGACTCCAAAGGGCGACGCACACGAAAGTGCCGGCGGCGGTGCGGCATCGGTGGCGGCCAAGCCGCGCACGAGTGCCAAGGCCTCGTCCAAGCCGGGCGCGAGCACCAAATCCCCGGCCAAGCCGGCGCCTGCGGAGACCACCACCGCCTCGCCCTCCGCGCAAGCGGCGAGCACCGCGGCCGTCAGCACCAATGCCACGGCCAAGACCGCAGCGGCAGTTGCCCCCACGGCCGCCACGACACAGACGATGGCGGTTGCCGCGACGGCTGCCACCGCCACGATACCGGCCACCGCCGCGATACCGGCGACATCAATTACACCGCGGTGCAGACCGATTCGTTCTCAGTGTCGGTGACAGACGGCAAGTTCAACCTGCTGGGCCTGTTCAGCCCGCACAGCGCGAAGGCCGGCATCGACGTTTCGGTGCTCAACCCCGAAGTCCAGCGGGTGATCCTGAACCTGCCCGACACCATTGCCAGCCCGGCGAATCCGCGTTACTCGGCCGACGGCCAATCCATCTTCTTCGCCGGCCAGCCGACCAGCGGGGGCCGCTCGGAGATCTACCAGATCAAGACCGACGGAACCGCGCTGCAATGTGTGACTTGCGGTGTCAGCGTCGGCGAAACCGGAAATCTGGCTAAACCCGTTCCCGTCGACGACGGTTCGGGCCGGGTACTGGTGCTGGTGAACGTCGCCGGGCAGACGCCGCGCTACTCCATGCTGGAAACCGGAATCAACGGAACCCAGCTGGTTTCGATCACCACGCCGGCCGGCGGTGGCTACGCCATCGATCCGCAACGCGAGATGCGGGTGTCGCCGGACGGCACCCACGTGCTGTACACCCGAATCGTGATCGGGCCCAACAACCTGCTGCAGGCCCTGCCGATCGTCGGCACGCTCACCCGCACCGATACCGGCTACACGGTCACCGACGCCCGGGTGGTGTACCCGACCGGCGAGGGCAAGCAGTGGACACCGGACGGTAAGGGCGTGGTGATCCTCGGCGGCCAATTTGATGCGGGCAATGTCGACGACATCGAGGTTGACCTCGCCACCGGCAAGGTCACCAGGGTGACGGCCAACCTCGACTACGACGAGGACATGGATTACTCGCCCAACATGCAGTGGATCGCCATCGGCAGCACCCGCGGGCTGAATGCGCTGACCCCGATGACGCGGATCATCCGACAGAACTTCCTGCCGGTGTACGTCGGCGCACCCGTGTACCTGGAGTGGGCCGCCCCGGTCAACATCTCGAACCAGGAATGGATCGTCCAGGTCGGTGATGAACTCAACCGGGAGAACGGTATTCCGCTGTTCGATGCCGGCGACGGATACGCGGCCCGCAGCATGCCGAGCTGGAATCCCGACGGCACCGCTGTCACGTTCTGGGAGTCCAGCACCGCTGATCCGACGGTGTCCCGACTGGTCATCGCGAACCTGAAGTACACCACCAGCGTCGGCCCGGTGGCGGCGGACCGGTCGACGCCGAGCTCGGATTCGTGGGCACCGGCCCTCGGCAGCTACGTCGCCGCCACCACACCGCTGCCGGCCACCGGCACCTATTCGGGTGTGGGTGGTGGTACCGCGGTGGTGACCGAGGCGCCGGACGCGAACGATCCGACGCGCACCATCCGCACCGTCACCTACACCAACTATGTGAACGAACTGGGCGAGATTCTCAACGGCACCGAATCCGCCGACTACAACGCCAGTCAGACGACGGTCCACTACCTGGCCGATATCACCGTCACCGGCGCCCACACCGGCTATCTGACGGCCGACGCGAACATCAACGCGTTCCAGCAGGCGCTGACCGGCACCATCACCTCCAGTGTCGACGGCGATGTGCAGTCGCTGCCGGACCCGGATGCGGCGCACCAGGCACAGCAGGACGCATAGTCGGCCATCGAAAGGACCGCATCATCGCAAGCGGCAACGAATTACCCAGTGGTGCATTGCTTCTCGGTGCGGATCGGGTTACGGGATCATCCGGTGGGACCCACCGCCACGTGTATCCCGGCACCGGTCGGGTGAATGCCGTCGTCGAGATGGCCGGCGCCGTGGAAGTCGACAGTGCGGTCGAGACGGCGGCGCGGGCGCAGCGAACCTGGATGTCGTACCCGCCCGACCGGCGCCGCGACATCCTGTTCGATCTGGCCGATCTCCTCGGTGAGCACCACGGGGAGTTCGCCCGGATCAACACCCACGACTACGGCGTGCCGACGTCGTTGGCCGCGACGTCGGTGCTGACAGAACGGTTCTTCCGGTTCTACGCCGGATACGTCGACAAGGCCGATGGCGCAAGCACTCCCGTGGCGGGCGGCTTCGACCTCAACCTGGTGGAGCATGAACCGTACGGCGTCGTGGGCGTCATCGCGCCATGGAACGGCGCCCTGGTGGTGATCGGGCTGGCGGTCGCACCGGCCCTGGCCGCGGGCAATGCCGTGATCGTGAAGCCGTCGGAACTCGCGCCGCTGGCGGCACTCCGGTTCGGCGAACTCTGCCTGGAGGCCGGCCTACCTGCCGGCCTCGTCAATGTGCTGCCCGCGGGCGCGGACGGCGGCGAGGCGCTCGTGCGGCACCCCGGTGTGGGCAAGATTCATTTCACCGGCGGCACCGCCACTGCCCGGCGGGTGCTGACCGCCGCCGCCGAGAACATCACCCCGGTGGTCGCCGAACTCGGGGGCACCGCCGCCGCCATCATCTTCGACGATGCCGATCTGGATGCCGCCGCGAACCTGTCCGCGCACCAAGGGCCGATCATGCAGGCCGGGCAGAGTTGTGCCTGCAGTAGCCGAATCCTGGTTCACAACAATGTCTATGACGCGTTTCTGGACAAGTTCCTCGCCGCTGTCACGCGGGCGCCGATCGGCGACCCGCTGCGCTCCGATGTCCTCTTCGGTCCGGTCATCAACCAGGCCGCCGTCGACCGCATCCTGGGTACCATCGCGCGGGCGACGGCAGAAGGATCCGGCGAACTCGTGCTGGGCGGCAACCGGATCGGCGGCGAGCTGGCCGCAGGGTTCTACGTCGAGCCGACGGTGTTCGCGGACGTCGACAACCGCTCACCGCTGGCCCAGCAGGAGACCTTCGGGCCGGTGGTGTCGGTGCTGCGATTCCACGACGACGCCCAAGCGGTGGCGCTGGCCAACGACACCCGTTACGGGCTCAACGCATTCGTCCACACCACGAATCTGCGCCGCGCCCATACGGTGTCACGGCAGCTTCAGGCCGGGTCGGTCTGGGTGAACACCCGAAGCGACATCCAGCCGCAAAGCCCCTACGGCGGATACAAGCACAGCGGCTTCGGCCGGTCGGGCGGAATCGAAGGCCTGCGTGAGTTCCGGCAGACCAAGAACATCCGGATCAAGGTGTCCTGACCGCGGCGTCAGGCCTCCAGCCTGGCCCGCACGCTGGCGAGTCGTTCCTGCAACTCCGCTTCGCTGATGACGCCACGGGCCACGAGCGAGTGGGCGAGCGAGACCAACTGGCTCTCGGGGTACGGCAGGCTCGCATACACCGTGGCGGAGAGGGCGTCCTCTTCGTCGCGGCGGTCCTTGAAGTTGAGCACCTCGGTGTCGCACGCCGAATGGTCCAGTGCGTCGCACAAGCCGTCGAGGCTGGTTTTCCATGGGGGAACGGGGTTTTCGACACCCCACTTGGCGGCCATGCGCGACCACACCTGGTCGCGGGCCACGATGTCTCGCAGTGGGGCGATCTCGGTCATCCGGCCGTCCCCGGGTGCATGGCGGGGCGCGTCGTCACGATCGCGTTGGTGGTCACGCCCGGTTTGGGCAGTGCCACCCCGATCAGGCAGTCGCGCGTGATGATCTCGGCCAGTTGATCTTCGGTCCAGCCGTCGGTGCCCTCGGGGCGCATCGGCATCACCATGAACCGGTGCTTCTGGTTGGAGTCCTCGACCCGGACCTCGATGTCGTCGCGCAGGTAGAGCCCGAACTCGGCCAGCACCTGACGCGGCCAACGGACCAGGCGCCGGCGGTAATTGGGCGTGCGGTACCACTCGGGGGAGTTCCCCAGGATCGGCCGCGGATAGCACGAGCACAGCGCGCAGACGATGACGTGATGCACTGTCGGCGTATCGGCGAGAATCTGGAACGCGACGAAATCGCTCGGGGTGCCGAAGCCGGTCGGCTCCAGCCAGTCGACGCCGACGGCCTTGCTGGCGGCCAGTGAATCGTTGACGGCCAGCTCTTTGAACTCGGGGTCCAGCCAGGCGCGGGCGACGAGCCGCGCCGCCGGGGTGGGGCCGATCTGTTCGGCGAACTCGGTGAACCGCCGATGCTCCTCGGCGGTGAAAATGCCCTTCTCGATGCACAATTCGCGCAGGGCGATCTCGAGGACCTCGAAGTCGGTGATCTCGTCGACCATGGGTTTCACGGTGCGGGCGTGATCGTGGTCATGATCATGATGGTGATCCGACATACAAATCCTTTCTGGTATCAGTGAATTGAGCGCATCGGTGATTCGAGCTAGGTGGCGGCTTCCAGCCAGCGTTCGGGGATTTCGGTGCGGAGGGTGTCCTTCGCTGTGCCGGTGTAGTCGTGCCACAGCTCGGACTGGTTGAACTCGACGACGTAGAACCACTCGGGCGGCGCCTCGGGGATGTCCCACGTCTCGTCCTCCGGCGCCGGGCTCTCGTAGGCCAGCACCGCGATCTTGCCGGTCGCGCCGCGCACGTACTCCGGGGTGCGGGTGTAGAAGATCACCGGCAGCTCCCGCACCCGCACGGCGTCGCCGACCTTGAACTTCGGTGTCCCGGCCTTACCGGCGTAGATCTGCGGATCGCCGATGCCGACGGCTTCGATGTGATGCTTGTTGCGCTTGACGTTCGCCCCGTCGCCCTCGGACCTGGGCTTCGCCTCGAGGGTCTTGCCGTCGAGCCCGCCCTCGTAACGGCCCCTCACCTCGGCCATCCGTTCCATGAGTTCGCCGAGGCTGATGTGATGCTTCTCGATCAGGACCCGGGCGACCGACAGCAGCCAGCGGCCGTAATAGGGCAGACCCAGGTACTCCGCACGGCCGACGTCGACGTTGCCGATGCGGCGCCGCTCCTCCGACAACCAGATGCCGCGCCAGGCCAGCACCTCGCAGATGACGTACGTCATGTGTTCCCACAGCTCGTACTGCTTGTTGACGTACTCCATCGGGGCGTCGGGCTCGCCGCCCACGTCGTGCACCGGTTTCAGGTAGGCCTGGATCCGGGCCGTATCCAGCATGTCGGGGTAGGGGGCGTCGGGAAGTTCCGGGTAGGACGATTTCAGTCGGGACACCAAGCCCAATTGGGCTGCGCGCTCGGCCGCTGTGCTCATGACAGCTCCTCAGGTTGTGCAGACGCGACAAACTGACGCGAGGGCCGATCCGGCATCCAACACATGCTGAGGGACGAACGCACCCCCGCGTCCTGGCTCACATGACTACCCAGCGACCATAACCCGGCTTCGGTGGTTGCGGGCCGCTTTGGTGGTATTCGCCAAAGGCATTGCCATGCAACGCTATTCAGTGCCCATGAGACAGTAGCGGACGGGTTGTTGCCGCAGGTGTGGCCCGGCGGCCCTACCGATCGAGTTCACTGCCCGGTAGTCAGCAAATCCCGCCTTCCGCCGAGCGACCTGACGTGTGATGCTTGCTCGGTATCGGCGTCGGAAGGGCCTGGCGATGGATGTGAGCACGATCAGCGACGAGATGCGGCAACTGCTGGAACGGGCGCTCGGTCCCTTGCCCGATCCCTGCGATCTACCTCTTCCGCCCACGGGCCTGTCGGTCGAGGAGGAGCGCGAGCAGCGCAAGCGCGATCTCGCGGTCGCGTTCCGGGTGTTCGGCAAGTTCGGGTTCTCCGAAGGTGTCGCCGGGCACATGACCGCCCGCGATCCGGAGCACCCGGAGCTGTTCTGGGTCAACCCGTTCGGCATGAGCTTCAACCAGATTCGCGTCAGTGACCTCATCTGCGTCGACCACCAGGGCCGCGTCGTGCACGGCACGCGGCCGGTCAACGCGGCCGCGTTCACGATCCACGCGCAGGTGCACAACGCCCGGCCCGACGCCGTCGCCGCGGCGCATACCCACTCGCTGTACGGCAAGGCGTTCTCGGCGCTCGGCATCCCGCTCGAGCCGCTCACCCAGGATGCCTGCCCCTTCTACGAAGACCACGGTCTGTACCTCGACTACCGCGGCGTGGTCCTCGCCGAAGAGGAAGGCAAGAACATCGCCGCCGCGATCGGTGACAACAAGGCGGCGATCCTGCGTAACCACGGCCTGATCACCGTCGGCACGTCGGTCTCGGCGGCCGCGTGGTGGTTCGTCACGATGGAGCGGTCGTGCCAGGCGCAACTGCTCGCGATGGCTGCGGGCAGGCCCACCGTCATCGACCACGACACCGCCAAACTGGTGCACAGCCAGATCGGCAGCGACCTGGTCGCCTGGTTCCAGTTCCGGCCGCTGTGGGAGCAGGTCGTCGCCGGCCAGCCGGACGTCTTCGACTGATGGGCCTCTTCCCGGGGTTCACCGACGAGCGGCTGGCGGTCAACGGTGTCGAGATTCAGGCCGTCATCGGCGGCTCGGGCCCGCCGCTGCTGCTGCTCCACGGCGCACCGCAATCCCACGTCATGTGGCACCACCTCGCACCCCGGCTGGCCGAGCGGTTCACCGTCGTCGCGACGGATCTGCGCGGCTACGGCGACAGCTCGAAACCGCCCGGCGGCGGTGACCATGCCGACTACAGCTTCCGGACGATGGCCGCCGATCAGGTCGCGTTCATGGACCAGTTGGGCCACAACGTCTTCAGCGTGGTGGCTCATGACCGTGGCGCACGCGTGACACACCGGATGCTGCTCGACCACCCCGAGACTGTCACCCGGGCCGCGCTGCTCGACATCGTGCCCACCAAGTACGTCTACGACCACACAGATCAGGCTCTGGCCACCGCCTACTTCCACTGGTTCTTCTTCATCCAGCCCGCGCCGCTGCCCGAACTCATGATGGAGCCGAGCGCCGCACTGTTGCTCAAGGCGTTTCTCGGCGCCTTCGGCGGCACGGACTGTTACGACCCCGCGGCCATGGCCGAGTACGAGCGCTGCTTCGCCACGCCCGAGGCCATCCATGCCATGTGCGAGGACTACCGCGCCGCGGCGAGCATCGATCTGGTGCACGACGCCGCCGACGGCGGCCGAAAGGTCGAGTGCCCGTTGCTGATCCTGTGGGGCACGCGTGGCGTCGTCGGGCGGCTGTATGAGCCGCTCGAGGTGTGGCGGCAGTACGCCGGCGACGTTGGGGGTCACGGCATCGACGCCGGCCACTTCCTGGCGGAAGAGCGCCCCGACGAGACGCTCGCGGCGCTGGACGAATTCCTCAGCTGACCGCGGCGCCCAGCGTCTTCATATCAAGATCTGGGCTGATTCATGGCTGGGCCGTTCACTGTGGGCTCATGTCCACTACATCCCGTACCCGGCGCTACGGCGTCGTCACTCTCGCCGGATTCGCCGCGCTGTCCCTGGCGGCCTGCGGATCATCGAACACACCGTCGGCCGGTTCCAGTGCCGCCGCCAGTTCAGCGCCGTCGTCCGCGAGCCCGGCACCTGCGGCTCCCGGCGGTCCGGGCGGTAAAGACCGGCTGTCCGGGCTGGTCAACTCGGTTTCAGGCGGCACGGTATCGATCACCGGGAAAGACGGGCCGGGGACCGTGGACATCACGTCCTCGACGCGCATCACCCAGCTCGCCGCCGGCCAGCTGACCGACGTCACGGCCGGCGAGTGCGTCGCGGTCCGCCCGGTCAAGGGCAACGACACCGGGAACGCGGTGACGGCCGCCAACGTCCTCGTCGGCCAACCGGGCAACGCGCAATGCGGTCAGAAGGGCGGAAAGCGCGAACACGGCATCAACGGCACGGTTGCCTCGGTGAACGGCAGCACGATCATGGTCACCGACGCCGACAACGCGCAGATCACCGTGACGGTGACACCCGATACCCGCTACACCAAGAGCGCCGCTGCCGACGCGAAGGCGATCGCCGCCGGGATGTGTCTGGGCGCGCGCGGCACCAAGGACGGCAACGGCGCCCTCCAGGCCACGTTCGCGATGGTGCGGCCGGCCGTGAACGGGGCGTGTGGCGGCGGGCACCGCTGACGCTCATTCCGGCGGCGCGAAGAACTCCAAGGCGATGCCGTCGGGGTCGCGGAAGCTCAGACCGGAGCCGTAGGGCGCGTCGACGACGCCGCCATGGGTGATGCCCAGCGCCTCGAGTTTGGCGGCCCAGTCGACGAGCTCGGCCCGGGAGGCGCAGCCGAAGCCGACGTGGTCGAGGCCGGCCCGGAACTCGCTGAACTGGCCCGGTTCGATGTCGCGGTCATGCTGGTGGATGCCGAACAGAGTGCCGCCGGGCAGTGCCCACACCAGATGCCGGTAGCCGGCGTCGGTGTGTTCGTCGAGCACCGGGTCCTCGCCGATCAGGTTGCGGTACCAGCGGCCGCTGACCGCCATGTCGCTGACGGTGACCGCGACATGGTTAAGGGCCGCAAATGCCATGAGATGCCTCCTGATCGTGAATGTTGTTTCATACCACTGGTTTTCCGCGCCGGGCGCGCGACCGCATGTCCCACAGGTACAGCTGGTAGCCCAGCAGCCAGACGTCGCGCGGGATCACCCGGTCGGCCAGCCGCACCGCCGTCAGCAGCCGGTCGAACCAGCGCTGCTGGGTGGGTGTCCACGCCAGCTTCATGTGGGTGCGGAACTCGGCGGGCAGGAAGCCCGTCGTCGCGAACAGGTTGAAGGGACCGGCCAGCTGCCGCAGTGGGGTGGGCAGGAACGCCAGGGCCGCCACGCCGTGCAGGTGTTGGCGGACGGGCTCGTCGATCTGCAGCTCGTCGAGCGTGCGTTTCCAGTACTCGTCGAAGGCGACGCGGTCGGCCGGCCACATGCCCTCGCGCACCTGCAGCGTGGTGCCGAGGGTGCGGGCGTCCTGATAGATGGCGTCCGCGGCCGCGGGGCTCAGCGGGCCGTAGAGGAACTCGTGCTGGTCGATGTAATAGCGGTAGAGGCACGACGCCACCCACAGCTGCAGCTTCGGATCGAACGCGGTGTATTTCACGGGGCTCGACGCCGTCGACCGCACCAGCGCGTGCACCCGGTCGACTTCGCGGCGGATCAGCGCGCGGTCGTCGTCGGTGCCGTACACCGCGGCCGCGAGATAGGTGCCGGTGGTGCGGGCGCGTTTGAACGGGTGCTTGTAGACGTTGCCGCTGTCGACGGGACTCTCCAGCACGCCGTAACCCACGCCGGGCAGGGCCAGTTGCATGATGACGTTGGCCGCCGGCGCCAGTGCCGCCGCGGGGTTGATGAGGTCGACAACCCGCTTCGGATGCCGAGGTGGACCGAGCCGCATGGTGCCGAGTAAACACCCTGTGAGACGCTGCCCGGCGTGTTTGACAGAAGCGCCCCGCGGGCGGCCGGTCTGGTGCTCGGCTACCTGGCCGACGTGTGCTGGGCCGACCCCCGCCGCGGCCATCCGGTAGCGCTGTTCGGGACGACGGCCGCCGCCCTGGAACGGCGTACATACAGCGACAACCGACTGGCGGGGGCCGGTCACACCGCGGCGCTGCTGGTCGGGCTGGGCGCACTGGGTCTGGGCCTGGAACGCGTCGCGCGGGGTCCGGTGGCGAAGACGCTGGTGACCGCCGCGGCGACCTACACCGTGCTGGGCGGGACGTCGCTGGCCCGGACCGGCGCCGACATGGCGGCGCGGCTCGAGCGCGGTGACGTGGCTGCGGCGCGCGAGCTACTGCCGTCTCTGTGCGGGCGTGATCCGTCGGCGCTCGACGCCGACGGGCTGGCCCGGGCCGCGCTGGAGTCGGTCGCGGAGAACACCTCCGACGCGCAGGTGGCACCTATCCTGTGGGGTGCGGTCGCCGGGGTGCCGGGCCTGCTGGTGTACCGCGGCGCCAACACCCTCGATGCCATGATCGGTCACCTCAACCCGCGCTACACCCGATTCGGTTGGGCGGCAGCCCGATTGGACGATGTCCTCAACTACCTCCCGGCCCGCGTGACGGGGCTGTGCGTCATGGCGGCATCGCGCCGGCACGCCGCGGCGTGGCGGGCGTGGCGCGCCGACGCGCACAAGCACCCGAGCCCCAATGCCGGTGTCGCCGAAGCGTCCTTCGCCGGGGCGCTGGGCGTGCGCCTCGGGGGAGCGACGCAGTACGCGCACCGGCTGGAGATGCGGCCGACCCTGGGCGTCGGGCCCGCGCCGGTGCCCGCCGATCTGCGTCACGCGGTGCGACTGACCCGCCGGGTGCAGGCGCTGGCGACGGTGGTGGCCGTCGGGCTCAGCGGCGCCGGCCGTAGCGGTCGGCGAGCTTCTGCTCGGTCTTCTCCTCGGCGGTGAGTGGCGTGGCCGGTTCCTCGGGGTCGGGCCCGCCGGAAGTGTCGGTGCCCGAGCCGGATTGGGCCTTCTCCAGCCGGCGCTGCCGGATTTCGGCCATCACGAAGTAGCCCAGCCCGATCGGCGCGACGATGCCGAACGCGATCCACTGGATGCCGTACGACAGGAACGGGCCGGCATCCAGGTGGGGAAGCGCGATGACCCCGAGACCGCCCGGTTGGCCGTCGACGAGCTGTAGGTACTCCGCGGTCAGCGGCACGCCGGTCAGCTGCGAAATCTGGGTCGGGCTGATCGAGTACACCTGCTGGATGCCGTCCTGCTTGAACGGTTCCTTGCCCGACATGATCGGCTCGGCGTCCCGCAGCCGCCCGGTGATCGTGACCGTCCCCGGCGGCGGCGCGGCGAAGGGTGGCACGCCCGGACCGTCGCCCTGCTTCACGTAGCCGCGGTTGACCAGCACCGTCGGGCCGCCGTCGACCGCGAACGGGGTGAGCACCTCATAGGACGGGTCGCCGTCATCGGTCCGCAGCCGGACCAGCACCTGCGCCTCGGGGCGGTAGTGGCCCGTCGCCGTCAGCCGCCGCCACTGCGCGTCCGGGTCTGACGAATCCTGGTGCGGCAGGACCGAAAGCAGGGGCGCGGGTTCGGTGTTCAGCGACGACGCGATCTGGTTGTTCTCGCGGGAGGTGCGGGTGTTCTTGCCCAGCTGCCACGGCGCGAGCACCGTGAAGCACAGGTAGGCGAACGCGATCACCACGACGAACAGGGCCAGCCACTGCGGCCGGAAGAGGAACCCGAGCCGGCGCATCAGTCGCCTCGCTCCGCCAGTTGCTTGTCGACCCAGTCGTGCAGCCCCGGCAGCGACGCCTCGATCACCGCGAAGGTCTCCTCGAAATCGTCGATGCCGCCGTAGTACGGGTCCTCGACGTCGAGCGCGTGCGCGCCCGAACGGGGGTCGAACGAGCGCATCATCCGCACCCGGTCCGGATCGGCGCCCAGGTCGCTCAGGATGCGGGTGTGGTTGCGGCCCATGGGAACGATCATGTCGGCGGCGAGATGGTCGGCGTCGATGGCCGCGGCGGCGTGCGCGGTGGGGTAGCCGTGCGCGCGCAGCACCCGTTCGGCGCGGCTGTCGGCGGGGTCACCGGCGTGCCAGCCGCCAGTGCCGGCGCTGGTCACCCGGACCAGGCCGGCCAGCCCGCGCTCGTCGATCTGGTGGGCGAACATCTTCTCGGCCATCGGCGATCGGCAGATGTTGCCCGAACAGATGAACGTCACGTGCACGCGGTCAGACACCCAGCACCTCCCGTAGCTCGTCGACGGTGGCGACCCGCCGGACCGTCGAATCGTCGGTGAAATCGGCTGCGCCGTAACCCCAGTCGACGACGACGGTGTCGATGCCGTGGTGCGCGGCGCCATGGACGTCGTGTGACCGGTCGCCGATCATCAGCACCTGCTCGGGCACTGGGGCCAGCTGGGCGAGCGCATGGGCGACGACGTCGGCCTTCGCCGACCGGGTGCCGTCGACGCTGGCGCCGGCGATCACCTCGAAATGGTCGTGGATGCCGAAGTGCTCGACGATGCGCCGGGCCGTCGGTTCGGCCTTCGACGTCGCGACGGCCAGTCGTACCCCGGCGGCCCGCAGGTCGGCCAGCAGGTCCTCGATGCCGTCGAACATGCGGTTCATGGACCAGCCGCGCGTGGTGTAGTCGGCGCGATATGCGGCGATGGCGTCGGCGGCTTTGTCGCCCAGGCCCAGCGAGCCGAGTGTCACATGCATCGGCGGGCCGACGATGCGTTCCGTCAAGTCGTCGTCGGGCACTGCGTCACATATCTGGGCGGCGCCGACAGCGCCGAGCGCATGACGGAAGCTGGCGACGATGCCCTCGGCGGAGTCGGTCAGCGTCCCGTCGAGGTCGAATAGCACCAACTGCGGGGTCACGGTGTCATTGTCCCTGATGTATCTGGCCGCCTGCGCCGCGCATTAGGGTCTACGTGTGGAATCCGGGGCGCGCTATCACGGCGATCAGGCGGTGGCGCCCGGCATGCTCGACTTCGCGGTGAACGTCCGCGGCGCCGGCCCGCCGCAGTGGCTGGCCGACCGGCTCGCGGCCCGTCTGACCGATCTGGGTAGCTACCCGACCGCTGCCGACGTGGCCGCGGCCCGCGCCGCCGTCGCCGCCCGGCATGGCCGTGACCTGCAGGAAGTGGCCCTGCTGGCGGGCGGCGCCGAGGGTTTCGCGCTGCTGCCGCAGCTGCGGCCGCGCCTGGCGGCGCTCATCGCGCCGTCGTTCACCGAGCCCCAAGCCGTGTTCGACAGCGCCGGCGTGCCCGTCGCGCACGTGGTGCTGGACGCGCCGTTCGGGCTGTCTGGGGCGGCGGTGCCGGCCGAGGCGGACCTCGTGGTTGTGGGCAATCCCACCAATCCGACCGGCGTCCTGCACCGCCGCGACGAGATTCTGGCGCTGCGCGCGCCCGGGCGCCTCGTCGTCGTCGACGAGGCCTTTGCCGACGCGGTCCCCGGTGAACCGGAGTCGCTGGCCGGCCGGTCGCTGCCCGATGTCGTGGTGCTGCGCAGCCTGACCAAGACCTGGTCGCTGGCCGGGCTGCGGGTCGGCTACGCGCTGGGCTCACCCGAGGTGCTGGCACGGCTGACGGCGCAGCGGCCGCACTGGCCGCTGGGCACACTGCAGTTGGAGGCGTTGACGGCGTGCTGCTCTGCCGAGGCGGTAGCCGAGGCCGACGCGGGGGCACGCCGGTTGGCGCAGCTGCGGGCCGAGATGGCGGCGGGCTTGACGGCGGCCGGATTCCCCGTCGCCGCCGGTGTCGCGCCCTTCGTGCTGTTCTCGGTGCCGGACGCCGAGCTGGCGCGGAAGCGCTTGGCGGAGAAGGGAATCGCGGTGCGCCGCTGCGACACGTTCTTCGGGCTGCCCGACGGCTACCTGCGTGCGGCGGTCCGGCCGGAATGGCCGGTCCTGGTCGAGGCCCTACAGGAGGTGCTCTGGTGAGTGTGCCGTTGCGTGACGTCATCGCCGCGCTGGACCACGCCTATCCGCCGGCCCTGGCGCACAGCTGGGACTCGGTGGGCCTGGTGTGCGGCGACCCGGCCGAGGCCGTGGAGTCGGTGACCGTCGCTGTCGACGCCACGGCGGCCGTCGCGGCGTCGGTGCCCGACGGCGGGCTGCTGGTGGCGCACCACCCGCTGCTGCTGCGCGGTGTCGACACCGTGGCCGCCGACACCGGCAAGGGGTCGCTGATCCACTCGCTGATCCGCCGTGGCGCGGCGCTGTTCAGCGCGCACACCAATGCCGATGCGGCCGCGCCAGGGGTGTCGGACGCCCTGGCCGAGGCACTGGGCCTGCAGGTCGAGGCGGTGCTCGACCCCGCCGAGGCGCGCGCTGACCTGGACAAATGGGTCGTCTTCGTACCGCACGTCAACGCCGACGCGGTCCGGGACGCCATGTTCGCGGCCGGTGGCGGGCAGATCGGCGACTACTCGCACTGCAGCTGGGCGACCATGGGCGTGGGCCAGTTCCTGCCGCACGAGGGCGCGTCGCCGACCATCGGCATGGTCGGCGCCATCGAGCAGGTCGCCGAGGACCGCGTCGAGGTGATCGCGCCGTCGCGGCTGCGGCG
Source organism: Mycobacterium sp. SMC-17 (assembly GCF_045310915.1). NCBI lineage: Bacteria > Bacillati > Actinomycetota > Actinomycetes > Mycobacteriales > Mycobacteriaceae > Mycobacterium > Mycobacterium sp. SMC-17. Next base: position 18,836 of record NZ_JBJIAK010000020.1, read on the forward strand.
TGCGGTGCTGACGGCGATGCGCGCGGCGCACCCCTACGAGGAACCGGCATTCGACGTCCTCACCCTGGCGCCGCTGCCGTCGGACGTGGGGATCGGGCGTATCTGCTCGTTGCCGGAGCCGGAACCGTTGTCGGCCTTCGCCTCCCGCGTCGCGCGTGGTCTGCCCACGACGTCGTGGGGCGTGCGGGCATCTGGTGATCCGGACGCGCTGGTGTCACGTGTCGCGGTCTGCGGCGGCGCGGGCGACTCGCTGCTGAACACGGTGACGCGGGCGGGCGTCGACGCCTACGTGACCTCCGACCTGCGCCATCATCCGGCCGACGAGCACCGCCGCGCATCGGACGTGGCGCTGGTCGATGTGGCGCATTGGGCGAGTGAATTTCCGTGGTGCGAGCAGGCCGCCGGGGTCTTGCGTGCACAATTCGGTGATGCGTTGCCGGTGCGGGTCAGCCAGATCCGTACCGACCCCTGGAACGTCGAGATAACCTGCTGAGAGACGTGAAGATGAAAGCTGAAGTGTCGCAACAACGTTTGTTGCTCGAGGTGGCCGAAGTGGACGCCGCGCTGACCCGCCTGACGCACCGGTCGACGCACCTGGTCGAGCAGCAGCGCTTCGACGCCGTGCAGGCCGAGCACCGCGAGGCCAATGATCGGCTGGCGGCGCTGAGCATCGCCGTCGAGGATCTGGACGCGCAGATCGCCAAGTTCGAATCCGAGATCGACGCGGTGCGCCAGCGTGAGGCCCGCGACCAGAAGCTGATGGAGAGCGGCTCGGTCGGTGCCAAGCAGGTGGCCGAACTGCAGCACGAGCTGGAGACGCTGCAGCGCCGGCAGGCCGCGCTGGAGGAGCAGCAGCTGGAGATCATGGAGCGTCGCGAAGAGCTGCAGGGCGAGCGGAACGAGGAACTGGCTCTCATCGACGCGCTGCAAGGTGATCTGACCTCGGCGCAGGTCGAGCGCGACCAGGCGCTGGTGTCCATCGACGAATCGCGGAAGGTGGCGACCGACCGCCGCGCGGCGCTGCTGGGTTCGGTGGCCCCGGAACTGGCCGAGATGTACGAGAAGCAGCGCAAGCAGGGCGGTGCCGGCGCGGGCCTGCTGCAGGGCAGCCGCTGTGGCGCCTGCCGCATCGACCTGGATCGTGGTGAGCTGTCCCGGGTTTCGGCGGCCGCGCCCGACGATGTGCTGCGTTGCCCCGAGTGCGGGGCGATTCTGGTGCGGGTCAAGGACTTCCGTGCGGGAGAAACCGGTCTGTGAGAGTTCTGGTCGAGGCCGATGGTGGGTCGCGCGGCAATCCGGGACCCGCGGGCTATGGCGCCGTGGTGTTTTCGGATGACCGGGCCGAGGTGCTGGCCGAGAGCAGCGCGTCCATCGGCGTGGCGACCAACAACGTCGCCGAGTACCGGGGTCTGATCGCGGGGCTGGAGGCCGCGGCCGCTCTCGACGCCGATGACGTTGCGGTGTCGATGGATTCGAAGCTGGTGGTCGAGCAGATGTCGGGCCGCTGGCAGGTCAAGCACCCCGACCTGATCGCGCTGAACCGCGAGGCGGTGGCGCTGGCCCGGCGGTTCGGGCGGGTGAGCTACACGTGGATTCCGCGGGCGCAGAACTCGCACGCCGACCGGTTGGCCAACGAGGCCATGGACGCTGCGTCGGCATCGGTGGCGGCTCCGGTGGCGGCTCCGGTGTCGGTGGCTCAGCCGGCGCCGAAAGCTGCTGCGGCACAACCAGCCGCGCCCGGATGGACCGGCGCCGTGGGTGCGCCGACCCGGTTCCTGCTGCTGCGCCACGGGCAGACCGAGCTATCAGTGCACCGCCGTTACTCGGGCCGGGGCAACCCTCCGCTCACCGAATTGGGGCGTGAGCAGGCCGCGGCGGCCGCGGCGTATGTCGCTGGTATCGACGGCATTTCGGCCGTCATCAGCTCTCCGCTGCAGCGCGCACTGGACACCGCGAAGGCGGCGGCGAATGCGCTCGGCCTTGACGTCACCGTGGACGACGACCTCATCGAGACCGACTTCGGTGCCTGGGAAGGGCTGACCTTCCGCGAAGCGGCCGAACGGGATCCGGAGTTGCACGGCCGCTGGCTGGGGGACACCAGCGTGGCGCCACCCGGTGGCGAGAGCTTCGATTCGGTGACCCACCGGATTCGGCGGGCCCGCAACCGGATCATCGCCGAGCACGGCGCGACAACGGTACTCGTGGTCTCGCACGTGACTCCGATCAAGACCATCCTGCGCCAGGCGCTCGATGCCGGGCCCGGCATTCTGTACCGCCTGCACCTGGATCTGGCGTCACTGAGCATCGCCGAGTTCTTCGGTGACGGCGGTTCCGCCGTGCGACTGGTCAATCAGACCGCATACCTGTAGTCGGCGCTGTTTGCTGGGGAACCGTCAGCTTGTTCCCAGGTTTGTTGCGTCAGGACATAGCCGGGCGGTTGGTTCGGGTTTTTTCGTCGGTTGCGGACATAGTTAGACAGCTGTCGCCCGCGCAGAATCTGCGTAGCAACATTCCGAACGGTTGTTGAACGCGCATCGATCGCAGCTGGGCAGAGCTGCCGCGTGTCGACCCGTCTGGCCGCGCACCCGCGGAACATTTTGGGACCAGTCCTGATTTGACCTCAAGGCAGGGGAGTGAATGGCCACGCTCATCGCCGGGCGCACCGAGATGACGACAGACGCGGACCCGCTGCACTCGCTGGGCCGCAATCATCGTGATCCCGGAGCCCACCGCGAGCTGGACCGGCACCTGGACCGCTTCCGGCGCCGCCTCGAACGTCAGCGTGCGGCCGGCACCGCGACCGAGGACCTGCTGGCCGGCGTCCAGCGGCTCCGGCGTGAGCTGAGCGGTCGCGCGGTGTCCCGTGGTGCCGGACGCCTGACCGCCATTCGCCATGCTGTCGATTCGCTGCGTGGCACCTCGTCGCGCGACACCATCAAGGCCGCGATGACGCTGTTGTGCCGGGACTTCGGATTCAGTCGGGTCATGGTCTCCACGGTCCGTGAGGATGACTGGCTGCCGCGGTATCTGCATGGCCGTGGTGCGACATCGTCTTCCTTCCACGGCTTTTCGGTGGGCCTGCCCGTCCGGTTCGCGGACTCCGAGGCGGAGACCGCCCTGGTCCGTGGGCGACACGGCGTCGTCGTATCCCGTCCGACCGCATCGGCCCGGCAGGACTACCTCGCGGCGCCCATCACGGTCGGCGGCGCCGTGATCGGGATGCTGCACGCCGACTTCCCCGACGCTCCCGACACCACGGTCATGGATCAGTTCGATCTGCTCGAGGCGTTCGCCGAATGCCTGGCCGTGGTGTACGAGCGGGCGGTTCTCGAAGAGAAGGTGTCGCAGCAGCGCGTCGAGGTCGACAAGCTCTGCGCCACAATGGATCAACTCATGACGCAGCGCGGGCCGGCCGGCGCCCCGGCCTCGGACGCGGGCTCTGCCGCGGTGGCCGAGCCGGCCGGCGTTCCCGCCGCACCACTCGAGCTGACCCCGCGGGAGCGGGAAGTCATGTCCTACGTGGCGACCGGTGCCACCAACCGCGACATCGCGCGGTGCCTGCAGATTTCGGAAGGCACCGTCAAGTCGCATCTCAAGCGCATCGCCGAGAAGTTCGGCACCACCAACCGCGCGGCCGCCCTCGCGATGTATCTGGCCATGGACGCCGGCGTGGGGAGCGGACGGTCGCGATGACGCGGCGTGCGATGGTGACCAGGCTCAATCAGATCGACGGACACCTGCGCAGCGTGCTCAACCTGCCGACATCGGCCAAGGCCACCACTCTTGAGCAGGCCATCGCCAACTCGGCGGCCACGACCGAGGAAGTGCTGTTCGGCGATGACGGCGAGGGCATCGCGCTCATGCCCGCCGTGGCGCAGCGGCTGCTGATGGCGTCGTTGCAGGCGCAGGTCGAAGCGAGACTGATCAGCGGTGACGACTCCGGTGCCACAGCGCGGTCGGTGATCGACAGCATCCGGCGGTTGAAAGCCGCCCCGTCGTTGCAGGCGCTCGAGCGCCAGGTGTGCGCCGAACTGTGCCATACCATCGGGTTCAGCAGCGCAGTGCTGTCGTCGATAGCGCCCGACAAGTTCATCCCCACGACATCGCACGGCACACACGGCACCGGAAAACCGGTGCCGCGCAACGCCGCTCTCGCCGAGCAGGACTGCATCAGGTTCCGGCGGATCGTCCACGCCGGCGACGGTGAGGTGCCGGCCACCGAAGGTTTCCGTGAAGTTCTGGGTGCCGCGGACTATCTGGTCGCGCCCATCGTGGTCGAGTCGAAGGTGGTGGCGCTGGTCCACCTGTCGCGTGCGCGGGGCGCCATCGCCGATGGCGACGTCGACACGCTGGGACTGCTGCTCGCGGTGTACTCGTTCGCCTACGAGCGGCTGCTGAATTCTGAGCGGGTGGAACAACTTCGGGTATCGATCATCGGAGCCGCGGCCCGCTTGGCGCAGGAAGCCGACCGCATTGCCAGAACGGCCGTCAGCCTGGATGCCGCCGATGACGAGGACGTGTTCGAGACGGACGCGGCGGTCGATGCCGTCACGGCGGCGTTGTCCAACCGCGAACGCGACGTGTTCGCCAGGATGGTGCGCGGCGACTCGAATGCCGAGATCGCCGACGAACTCGTCGTATCGGTGGAAACCGTCAAGACGCACGTGAAACGCATCCTGCGCAAGATCGGCGCCGCCAATCGGTTGGAAGCCATCACTCTCTACATGGACGCGCAAGCCGGATTCGGTGAGCAGGCGCGATAGTCGCCATTGTTTCAGTGTCCGCAGGGCTATTCCATAATTGCCGCTGTGGTGAATTAACAAGTGCTCAGAATTTTCCATTCTGATGCGATTTCTGGAATTACGTGATATGGCTTATTTGTGCGTTTTGGCGGATTTCGCATTCCGCCACGCTGACATGTGATGCAAGACACATGCATCACTCCGATGGGGGACACATCACAAGACCGAATCCCTCCATCTGGAGATGGTTGGCGTCTGAACTGCATTGATAGCGTCTTCACCCATGTTGGCCGCAGCGATCTTGTATCGACGATGCGCAGTGGATTCGGCGTTGGAAAGCGCGGGCGACGAATGGTAGCGATTACGCGCGCGGCGGCCAAGCCCGTCACCTCATTGGGCGGCTTCTTCGCCATGACGTTCGACACTTTCGTGCAAATGTTCCAGCCGCCGTTCGCGTGGCACGAATACGTCATGCAAACATGGTTCGTCGCGCGCGTGTCGGTCCTGCCGGCGCTGCTGCTCACCATGCCTTTCGCAGTGCTGCTGACATTCACCTTCAATATCCTGCTGACCGAATTCGGCGCCGCCGACTTCTCCGGCACCGGTGCAGCGATCGGCACGGTGAACCAGATCGGCCCCATCGTCACGGTGCTGGTGGTTTCCGGGGCCGGCGCAACGGCGATGTGCGCCGACCTCGGGGCGCGGACCATCCGCGAGGAACTCGACGCGCTGCGCGTGATGGGCATCAACCCCATCCGTTCGCTTGTGGTGCCGCGCGTGCTGGCGGCCACCACGGTGGCGCTGGCATTGTCGGCCACGGTGATCCTCGTCGGTCTGACTGGCGCCTTCCTGTTCTGCACCACGGTGCAGCACGTCTCACCGGGCGCCTTCGTCGGCGGCCTGAACCTGTTGACCGGACCGGGGGACATCATCGTCGCGCTCATCAAGGCGACGTTGTTCGGCATGGCTGCCGGCCTGATCGCCTGCTACAAGGGCACTTCCGTGCGCGGCGGCCCCGCGGGGGTGGGCAACGCCGTCAACGAGACCGTGGTCTTCACCTTCATGGTGCTGTTCGCCATCAACGTCATCGTGACCGCCGTCGCGATCCAGTACACGGTGTCGTGAGGGAGAGATGACTGTCGACGTTCCCAGCCGCAGGTTCCCGCGGCTCGACAAGCTGACCAAGAGTTCGGTCGCCCGCTGGAACCGCATCGGTGAGCAGGGCGCCTTCTATTCGCACGCCATCGGATCGATTCCCGATGCCGTCGTCAACTATCGTGCGGAGCTGCTTCGGCTCATTGCCGCAACGGGTTTGGGCACGGGTGCGCTCGTCGTTGTCGGCGGTACTGTCGCGATCGTCGGCTTCCTGACCATGACGACGGGTGCCCTCGTGGCAATCCAGGGCTACAACCAGTTCTCGTCCGTCGGATTCGAGGCCCTCACCGGGTTCGCGTCGGCGTTTCTCAATGTCCGGATGATCGTGCCGGCGACCACCGCGGTGGCGCTGTCGGCCACGATCGGCGCCGGCGCCACCGCGCAGATCGGCGCCATGCGGATCAACGAGGAGATCGACGCCCTCGAAGTGATCGGCATCCGCAGCATCACCTACCTCGCGTCCACCCGGGTGCTGGCGGCCGTGGTCGTGGTGATCCCGCTGTACTGCGTCGCGGTCATGATGGCGTTCTTCGCCGCGCGCATGGGTACCACCACCGTCTACGGACAGGGCGCCGGCGTGTACGACCACTACTTCAACACGTTCCTCAACCCGACCGATCTGATCTGGTCGTTCGTTCAGTGCGTTGCCATCACCGTCGTGATCATGTTGGTGCACACGTACTTCGGGTTCGCCGCCTCCGGCGGTCCGGCCGGTGTCGGCGAGGCGGTGGGGCGCGCGGTGCGCCTGTCCATGGTGATCGCCGCCGTGGAAATTGTGTTCATCTCCCTGGCCATCTACGGCCAGTCCGGCAACTTCAACATGGCGGGTTAGCCAGTGGAAGCGCGCAAGGGAGATCGCCGGATCTCGAACTCGTGGTGGGCCCTCATCCTGATCGCCGCCGTTGTGCTGTTCATGGTGGTGACCGTGGTCATCTTCACCGGTGCGGCCAAATCCTATGTGCCGGTGACGGTCATGCCCGACCGTGCGGGTCTGGTGCTGGAGAACAACGCCAAGGTCAAGATGCGCGGCGTGCTGGTGGGCCGCGTCAGCCAGATCGACGTGAGCAACTCGGGGGCGACCCTGCAACTCAAGCTCGACCCGGACCAGGTGAAGTACATCCCCGCCAATGTCGCCGCGCAGGTGAGTGTTACGACGGCATTCGGCGCCAAGTTCGTCGACCTGGTGTATCCGCAGGCGCCCAGCAGCACCCGGCTGGCCGCCGGTGCGGTGCTGAAATCCCTGCACACCACAACCGAGGTCGACACCGTCTTCGAGAACATCGTCAACCTGCTCGACATGGTGGATCCCGCGAAACTGAACTCGGTGCTCAGCGCCGTCGCCGAAGGCGTCCGCGGCCAGGGTGAGCGAATGGGCCAGGCCACAACGGATCTCAACGAGGTGCTGACGGCGCTCAACTCGCGCTCGGACAAGATTCGTGACGACTGGCGGTCGTTCAAGCAGTTCAGCGACACCTACGGGGCGGCCGCGGACAACATCGTGAAGATCCTCAACGCCGCCAGCACCACGAGCAGCACCGTGACGGGCAAGGCCAAGGCGCTCGACAGTCTGCTGATGAATGTCATCGGATTCTCCGAGGCCGGAACGGATCTGCTGGGCCCGAACCGGGACAACCTCGTCGATGCGATCAACGGGCTGGAGCCCACGACGAGTCTGCTGCTCAAGTACAGCCCGGGATACACGTGCTGGCTGGAGGGCACCAAGAAGTTCCTCGATACCGGCGCCTGGGGCGTGTTCGGCGGCGCCGATGGTCGCTCACTGATCCTCGACGCGACGCTGCTGCCGGGCAAGAACCCGTACGTGTTCCCCGACAACCTGCCGATCAACGGGGCGAAGGGCGGACCGGGCGGACAGCCGGGCTGTGGCTCGCTGCCCGACGTCGCCAAGAACTTCCCGGTGCGGCAACTGATCACCAACACCGGTTGGGGCACCGGGCTGGACATCCGACCGAACCCGGGCATCGGCAGCCCCTGCTGGGGTCAGTGGTTCCAGAGCACCCGCGCGGTACCGCAGGCCCCGAGCATCCGGCAGTGCCTGCCCGGGCCGGCTCCCGGTCCGATCCCGTACCCCGGTGCGCCGCCCTATGGCGCACCGCTGTACGGCCCCGGCGGGGTGCCGCTGTGGCCCGGCGTGCCACCGGCGCCGCCCAATCCCGCTGACGCACAACCACAGTCGGAGCCGATACCGGCGCCGGCCGAGGCACCGCCGCTGCCGGCCGAGGCAGGCGGGAACTGACCGTGATGACCAACCAACGACCGAGACAGGAGGGCAGTCGTGGAGAACCTTAGGGGCACGTTGGTGCGCCTGTCGGCGTTCCTGACGGTCTGTCTGCTTGGCACCGTGGCCCTCTGGGCGGTGTTCGCGGACCTGCGGTTCGACGAGGGGCACACCTATTTCGCCCGCTTCGTCAACGTCTCGAACATGAAGAAGGACAGCCACGTTCGCATCGCGGGCGTGGAGGTGGGCCAGGTCAAGAACGTGTCGATCAACCGCGATTCGACGGTGACCGTCGAATTCACCGCAGACAGTTCCGTCGTACTGACCGAAGGCAGCCGTGCGGTGATCCGGTACGACAACGTTGTCGGCGACCGGTTCCTGGCCCTCGAGGAAGGCGCCGGCGGCACCAAGAAGCTCAATGCGGGCGACACCATCCCCGTCGACCGAACCCAGCCCGCGCTGGACCTCGATGCCGTCATCGGCGGCTTTCGCCCGCTGTTCTCGGCCCTGAGCCCCGACAAGATCAACGATCTCAGCGGGCAGTTGATGCAGGCGCTGCAAGGGCAGGGCCCGTCGATCGGGTCGTTCCTGGCGCAGGCCGCGGTGGTCACCAATACCCTGGCCGACCGCGATCAGCTGATCGGGCAGGTCGTCACCAACCTCAACACCGTTCTCGGTACCTTCGGCGGCAAGAGCGACAAGCTCGACAAGGCCGTGGTCTCACTGTCGGAGCTGGTTGACCGCCTGGAACAACGCAAGACCGACGTCTCGAACGCGGTGGCGTACACCGATGCGGCGGCCAACTCGATCGCCGGCCTGCTCACCGAGGCCCGGCCGCCGCTGGCCAAGACCGTGCACGAGGTGGACCGGACCGCCGGAATCGTGCTCGCCGACCACGACTACTTCGACAACTTCCTCAACACCCTGCCCGACAAGTACAAAGCGCTGTCGCGGCAGGGCATCTACGGCGACTTCTTCAGCTTCTACCTGTGCGACGCGGTGCTCAAACTCAACGGTAAAGGCGGACAACCGGTTTACGTCAAGGTGGCCAGCCAGACCACGGGACGGTGCACGCCGAAATGAAACCTTTTGCCGAGCGAAGCCATTTCGCCCTGGGCGCGATAGGCGTCAGCGCCGTGGTGATCGTCGCCACTGTCGCGCTGCTGTTCCAGAAGATTCCGTTCGTCAGTGGAACCACCACGTACTCCGGATACTTCGAAGACGCCAGCGGCCTGCATACCGGTGCGCCCGTGGACATCTCGGGGTTTCCGGCGGGCCGGGTCGCCAGCATCGACCTCGACGGCCCGCGCGTGCTGATCAAATTCACCGTCGACGACGACGTGCACCTCGGCGAGCGCACCGAGGCCGCCATCAAGACCAAGGGTCTTTTGGGCAGCAAGATGCTGGAAGTCGTCCCCAAGGGTGACGGCGACCTCAAGGGCACCATCCCGCTCGAGCGGACCGTATCGGCATACCAGCTGCCGGACGCCCTCGGTGACGTCACCAACGCGATCAGCGGCCTGGACACCCATCAGCTGTCGGACTCGCTGGCCACCGTCTCGGAGGCATTCGCGAACACCGCCCCCGATCTGCGGGACGCGGTGAACGGCATCGCGCGGTTCTCCAAGACGCTGAACGATCGCGACGCGCAACTGCGCGGCCTGCTGGACAACGCCGCCAAGGCGACGACGGTGCTGGCCAAGCGCAGCGACCAGGTGGTGAGCCTGGTCAAGAACACCAATGCGCTTCTGGTGCAACTGCGTTCGCAGAGTGCCGCGGTGAGCCGGCTGTGGCACAACCTGTCGGCGGTCGCGCAGCAACTTGAGGGTCTGATTGCCGAGAACCGCTCGCAACTCCGGCCGGCACTGGACAAACTCAACGGCGTCGTGGCGATGCTCGACAATCGCAAGGAGCGGCTGCAGCAGGCCGTCAAGGGACTGAGCCAGTACGCCCTTGCACTGGGTGATGCGGTCAGTTCGGGCCCGTTCTTCAAGGCGTACATCGTCAACCTGTTGCCGGGTCAGTTCGTGCAGCCGTTCGTCGACGCCGCGTTCTCGGACCTCGGCGTCGACCCGAACACGAAACTGCCGTCGCAGCTTCAGGATCCACAGACCGGGCAGCCCGGCACCCCGCCGCTGCCGGTGCCGTTCCCGCGCACCGGCCAGGCCGGCGACCCACGGATGACCATTCCGGACGCCATCACCGGCAAGCCCGGCGATACCGCATGCGGCCCACCGGGAATCCCATTGCCCGGCCCCGGCTGCTACCCCGTTCGCGAACCGCAACCGGCCCCGCCGCCGGGCGGGCCGCCACCCGGACCACCGCCGCTCGCACCCGGACAGACCGCCATGCCGGAACCACCGAAGACCCCGCCACTGCACGTGTCGGATCCCGTTGAAGCACCGTCGCCAGGAGGACAGTGATGAGCAAGCTGTCCACACGTCTGCTCGTCGTGGCAGCCGTCTTGGCCCTCGTCGTGGGCGGCGGCTACTTCGCCGTGCAGGCATTCCAGCGTGCATCGCGCAACGAGGTGGTGGGCTACTTCCAGAACACCAATCAGCTGTTCAGCGGCGACGATGTGCTGATCCAGGGGGTACCGGTCGGCAAGGTCGAGAAGATCGAACCCGGGCCCGAAAAGGTCAAGGTCACCTTCTGGATCGATGACAAGTACAAGGTGCCGGCCGATGCCAAGGCCGTCATCCTGTCGCCACAGCTGGTGACCGGCAGGGCAATTCAGCTGATCCCGCCCTACCGCGGCGGGGCGACGTTGCGCGGCGGCGCCGTCATCCCGCTCGATCGCACGGCGGTGCCCGTGGAGTGGGACCAGGTCCGCACCCAACTGCAGCGAGTGGCCGATCTGCTCAAACCCGACCAGCCGGGCGGGGTCAGTACCCTCGGCGGCTTCATCAACACCGCGGCCGACAATCTGCGCGGGCAGGGCGCCAGCATCAGGGAATCGGTGATTCGACTGTCGCAAGCGGTGTCGATCCTCGGTGACCACAGCAATGACCTGTTCTCGACGTTCAAGAACCTGTCGATCCTGGTGTCGGCGCTGCAGGACAGCACCGGCTTGCTGGAACGGTTGAACACCAACCTGGCCGAGGTGACCGGTCTGGTCGCCGACGACCCCAACAAGGTCGGTCAGGCACTGCACGACATGAGTGCAGTCGCCGACGACGTGCGATCCTTCGTCGCCGACAACAAGGAGGCCGTCGGCACGGCATCGGACAAGCTGGCGTCGGTCAGCACCGCGATCGTGGGCAGCCTCGACGACATCAAGCAGGTATTGCACGTCACACCAACAGCTTTGGCCGATCTCAACAATATCTACGAGCCGGCGGTCGGTTCACTGACCGGCATCCTGGCGGCCAACAACTTCGCCAATCCGGTGAGCTTCATCTGCGGTGCGATCCAGGCCGCGTCGCGCCTGGGCGCGGATCAGTCGTCGAAGTTGTGCGCGCAGTACCTGGCGCCCATCGTCAAGAACCGGCAATACAACTTCCTGCCGCTGGGCGTGAACCTGATGGTCGGTACCCAGGCGCGGCCCAATGAGGTGACCTACAGCGAGGATTGGATGCGCCCCGACTAAGTCCCGCCGTCGCGGCCTGCGGCCCCGGTCGCACAGCAGGCGGCCGCGGCACCCCAGACCGTGCCCACCGACGCCAACGCCGGCCTCGCCGGGATGATGACGCCGCCGGCCGGAGGCGGATCATGAGTCGCCTTCGGTCCGCCGGGGGCGGCGTCCTCACCGCGCTGGCGCTACTGGCCTCGGCCGGCTGCTCGGACTGGCGCGGCGCCAACAGCCTGCCGCTGCCCGGTACCGAGGGCGGTGGGCCCGGAGCGTTCGAGATCCAGGCGCAGATGCCGGATGTCACCAACCTGCAGGAGAATTCGCGGGTCCGGGTTTCCGACGTCACGGTCGGCACGGTCACCAAGATCCAGCGGCAGGGTTGGCACGCGCTGGTCACCATGCGGCTCAACGGTGATGTCGACGCGCCCGCCAACTCGACCATCAAGCTGGGCCTGACCAGTCTGCTGGGCACGCTGCACATCGAGCTCGGGCCGCCCAAAGACGGCCACCCGCAAGGCAAACTGCATCAGGGATCGGTCATCCCGCTGGCGAGCAGCGGCAGTTTCCCGTCGGTCGAGCAGACGCTGTCGGCAGTGTCGATGGTGCTCAACGGCGGTGGCATCGGCAACGTCCAGGACATCACCGAAGCCTTCAGCACGGCGTTCCACGGGCGTGCCGAGGACCTGCGCAGCCTCATCAAACAGCTCGACACGTTCACGGCCAACGTGAAGGACCAGACCCCCGACATCATCGCGGCGTCCGAGAGCCTGAACGTCGTCGTCGGCAAGTTGGCCGCCAGCCAGCCGGTGCTGGACCGGGCTGTCGACACCGTCCCGGAAGCGCTCGCGGTGCTCAATGGTGAACGGGAGAACCTCGTCAAGGCCGCCGACAAGCTGAGCAAGTTCGCGGCGCTCGCCGCCGACACCGTGGACCGGTCAAAACAGAACGTGATCAAGGAATTACGTGATCTGGGACCGACGCTCGAACAGCTCGCCAACGCCGGGCCGGCCATGACGCGGGCGTTGAGCTTCATTCCCACGGTGCCGTTCCCGAGCGACACCATCGAGAAGTGGCAGCGCGGCGACTACGCGAACCTCACCGCGATCGTCGACCTCACCCTCAGCCGCATCGATCAGGCGTTCTTCACCGGTACCCGCTGGGAGTGCGACCTGACCGAGCTGGAACTGCAGTGGGGCCGCACCATCGGCCAGTTCCCCAGTCCGTGCACCGCCGGCGGGCCGAACAACCCGGGTAATCCGCTGACCATTCCGTACCGCTGGGATCAGGGGCCGTAAATGCATCTCGACAAACGCGTGAGAATTCAGCTCGCGATCTTCGCCCTCGTAGCCCTGGTCGCGGTGACGATGATGAGCCTGATCTATATGCAGTTGCCCGCCAAGCTTTTCGGCATCGGGCGCTACGTGGTCAAGATGGAGCTGCCCGAGACCGGCGGCCTCTACGCCACCGGCAACGTCACCTACCGCGGCACGGTGGTGGGCCGGGTGCAGTCTGTCGGGCTCACGCCCACCGGGGTGCAGGCCGAGCTGTCGCTCAATTCGGGCACCGACATTCCGTCCGACGTGCAGGCCGACGTGCACAGCCAGATGGCGATCGGTGAGCAGTTCGTGTCGTTGACGCCCCGGGGTACCGGCTCGCGACCACTGAAGGACGGCGACGTGATCCCGCTGGCGCACACCTCGGTGCCGCCCGACATCAACACCGTCATCGACTCGCTGACCAAGGGGCTGCAAGCGGTGCCCAAGGACAACCTGAAGACGGTCATCGACGAATCTGCCACGGCTGTGGGCGGTTTGGGGCCGGAGCTCTCCCACATCGTGAAGGGCGGCAGCCAGCTGGCCATCGACGCGCGCGCCAACCTCGACCCGCTGCTGAGCCTGATCGATCAGGTCAAACCCGTGCTCGACTCGCAGAACAACACCTCGGGTGCCATCCAGGCGTGGGCGGCGAACCTCGCCACGGTGACCGGTGAGCTGCAGGCACAGGACAAGGCCGTGGGCACCCTGCTCGACAAGGGCGGACCGGCATTCGGCGAGATGGGGCAGTTGTTCAACCGGCTGCGTCCGACACTGCCGATCCTGTTGCAGAACCTGGTGTCCATCAACAAGGTGGCGATCACCTACCAGCCGAACCTCGAACAACTTCTGGTGCTGCTGCCGCGCACAACCGAAGCGGCGCAAGGCGTCACGTTGGCCAACCGCGACACCAAGCAGGCCTACAAGGGCGCGTATCTGAGCTTCAATCTGAACCTCAACCTGCCGCCGCCATGCACCACCGGGTATCTGCCGGCGCAGCAGATGCGCAACCCGGCCTTGGAGGACTACCCCGAGCTGCCGGCCGGTGAGCTGTACTGCCGGACCCCGCAGGACGGCATGTTCAACGTGCGCGGTGCCAAGAACCTGCCGTGCGAGACGGTGCCCGGCAAGCGCGCCGCGACCGTCAAGCAGTGCGAGAGCAACGAGCCGTACGTGCCTCTCAACGACGGCTACAACTGGAAAGGCGATCCCAACGCCACCTGGACCGGGCAGGACGTGCCACAACTGCGGCCGGGCTCGGCCCCGCCTCCGGGCGCGCCGCCACCGCCACCGGTCGCCGTGGCCGAGTACGACCCGGCCAGTGGGTCGTATATCGGCCCGGACGGAAAGACCTATACCCAAGCCGATTTGGCCCACACGGCTCCGAAGGAGAAGACATGGCAGAGCATGATGACGCCGCAGCCGGGGAGCTGACCGAGGGCGCAGTCGCCGTCCTCGATCCCGAGATCGATGACATCGAGGAGCTCGATGATGCCGACCCGGGTGGTCCCGACGAGCGCGTCGACGAGCCCGCGAAGCCAAAGCGGGTGCGCCGGCTCGCGGCGGTGCTCGGGCTGGTTTTGGTGGTTGCGCTGAGCGCGCTGGTCGGCTGGCTGGTGGTCCGCACGCATCGTGCGACCGACGTCGACGAGCGGCAGAGCCAGATCGTGCAGGTCGCCCGGCAGGGCGCGTTGAACCTGACGACCATCGACTGGCAGCGCGCCGACGCCGACGTCCAGCGCATCCTCGACAGCGCGACCGGCGAGTTCTACGACGACTTCGCCAAGCGCTCAGCACCTTTCATCAAGGTCGTCAAGGAGGCGAAGTCGACGTCCACGGGCTCGATCACCGAGGCCGGGCTGGAATCGGAGGCTGGTGATTCGGCGCAGGTGCTGGTCGCGGTGGCCGTCAAGACCTCCAATGTCGGTGCGCCGGAACAACAACCACGCGAATGGCGGATGCGCCTCGCGGTGCAGAAAGTCGGAGATGTGATGAAGGTGTCGAACGTGGAGTTTGTGCCGTGAAACTGATCAAGACCCGCGGCGGCGAGGCCGCAGCTGAAAAAACTTTCGAGGCAACGGCATCGGTGGATGAGCTCGCCGCCGATGAGTGCGAAGGTGCGGCCGAGGTCGACGCCGCAGAGACCACCGACGCGGCGCCTGTCGTCCCACGGCGCCGCGTCGCGTGGGCGAACGTGGCGGTCTACGGACTGCTGCCCGCCGTCGTCCTCGCGCTCGGCGGGGCGGCCGGCTACCTGCAGTGGAAAGACGTGTCGCTGAGCCGATCCGACACGGCCAAAAAGGAATCCACGAAGGCCGCCACCGACGGCACCGTCGCGCTGCTGTCCTACAAGCCCGAGACGGTCGACAAGGATCTGGAGGCCGCCAAGAAGTACATGACCGGCAACTTCCTGAACTCCTACACCCTCGCTCACCCGCGACGTGGTGATCCCCGGGTCCAAGCAGAAGAAGATCTCGGCCGTCGCCACCGTACCCGCGGCCGCCTGGACGAAGGCGACGCCGAACCATGCGGTCGTGATGCTGTTCGTGGATCAGACGATGATCATCGGCGACAGCGCCCCGACGAGTACCGCGTCGAGCGTGCGTGTGACGCTCGACAAGGTCGATAACCGTTGGCTCATATCGCAATTCGATCCGATGTGAGCGCCATGATTCGACGCTGGACCTGTGGGCTGCTCGCGGCGGCGACGCTGGCCGTCCCGGCGGTATCCGCGCCGTCGGCTCATGCCGATGCGACGGCGTATCTGATCGGTGTGACCGTGCGACCGGGCTACAACTTTCCCAATGCCGATGCGGCACTGGGCTATGGCTACGGCATCTGCGACAAGGTGGCGGCCGGCCGACCGTTCGCCGAGGTGATGGACGACGTACGAGGCGATTTCGGCACCGACGACGACTATCAGGCGTCCTACCTCGTCTCACAGGCCGTCAACGAACTGTGCCCCGCGCAGATCTGGCAGCTGCGCAACTCCGCGGCGCACTACCAGTCACCGCCCGGTGTTCACCCCTGATGCAAAGGAATTCACGATGAGGTGTCGGCCGCTGGTGATGTCCGCGTTGACCGTCGTGCCACTCAGCGCGGCGCTGTGCGCGCCGCTGGCGCACGCCGACAACGGCAACACCCTCATTCCGAACAACAAGCGGCTCAACGATTCCGTCGTGTCGAACGTCTACACCGTGCAGCACCAGGCCGGTTGTACCAACGACATCGCCGTCAACCCGCAACTGCAGCAGGCCGCCGCGCGGCAGGCCCGGGACATGATGGCCAACCGGGACCTGGACGGGGACATCGGTTCTGACGGATCGACGCCGCAGATTCGGGCCGAGCAGGCGGGCTACCGCGGTGGCCCGGTGGCGCAGACGGTGGCCACCAACCCGGCGCTCGCGATCAGCGGCGTCGAGCTGATCAACCAGTGGTACTACGACCCCGTCATCAAACAGATCATGTCCAACTGCGCCAACAACCAGATGGGGGTGTGGTCCGAGAACAGTCTGGACCGCACCGTCGTCGTCGCCGTCTATGGCCAGCTGCCCGAGCCGCCGCACCGCGACGAGAAGGAAGGCGGCGGCAACAACGGCTTCGACCCGAGCCCCGACTACGACGGCAGCGACGAAGTCGAGCATTTCTTCAACTGGTTCCCCTGGATCCTGCGCGGCGTCTTCCCGGCACCGGCGTACCCGGCGAACTAGGGCTCTTGTATCGCGAGTGTGCGCGCAGAGCGAGAAAATCGCCGAACTAGCGATCTGAGTGCACATTCGCGGGGCGAATCCTGCTCAGTTGCGCACGTGCAGCTTCTCGCCGTGCGGCCCGAAGATGGCGATCGCCTCGACCGGGCCGTCGACGGTGCCGAACCAGTGCGGTGTCCACGTCGAGAACTCCACGGCCTCACCGGGTTTGATGGTGAAGTCGCGTTCGCCCAGCAGTAGGCGAAGGTTCCCCGACAGCACGTAGAGCCACTCCTGGCCGTCGTGCACCGGCAGCTCGACGGGTGGCGTCCGGCGCCGGGTGCTCACGCGGATCTTGAAGGTGTGCAACCCGCCGGCCGGCCCGCCGCGGGTGAGCGGCCAGTAGGTGACGCCGTCCCGGCTGTGTGACGCCCCACGGACCCGCGGGTCCTCGGCCTCTGGTGCGCGCATGAGTTCGTCGGTGCTGATCGACAGTGCCGCGGCCAGCCGGGGCAGGTGGTCGAGTGCGAACCGGCGCTTGCCCGATTCCAGACGGCTCAACGTCGAGACGTCGATATCGGCCGCGCGCGCAACATCTTCCAGCGTCATGCCGCGTTGCGTGCGCAGTTCCCGAAGTCGCCGCCGGACCCGCGCCTCGATGTCGTCGTCCTCGGGGTTTGCCTGCATGGCAAATCAGCTTGGCATTTTCGCCGGCGCCCGGCAAGGTCGGTGTCATGAACAACGAATGGGAATGCGCCATCGTCGGTGGCGGCGCGGCGGGGCTGAGCGCCGCCCTGGTGCTCGGACGCGCGCGCCGGCGGACGCTGGTCATCGACGCCGGCGAGCAGAGCAACCGCGCGGCCCACGGGATCGGGGGCCTGCTGGGACAGGATGGACGGCCGCCTGCCGAGCTGTACGCCGACGGCCGCCGTGAGCTGACCAAGTACCCGTCGGTGCAGGTCGTCGAGGGGGAAGTCACCGGTGCGACGGCGCAAGAGGGCCCCGCGTTCCGGCTCGAACTCGCCGACGGCTCGGTGCACCACGCCCAGCGGGTACTGCTGGCCGGCGGCATGCAGTACGACGCTCCCGACATCCCGGGGTTGAACGAGCACTGGGGCCGGGCGGTGTTCCACTGCCCGTTCTGCCACGGCTGGGAAGCGCGCGACCAGGCGCTCGCCGTCCTCGCCGACGGCGACCGGGCCGTGCACATGGCGCTGATGCTGCGCGGCTGGACCGGCGACGTCGTCGTCCTCACGAACGGGCCCTCCGGCCTGGACGACGACCAGAACCGTGCCCTGGCCGACGCCGGTGTGCCGGTCGACGAACGCAAGGTCGTCGAATTCGCCTCGCGCAATGGTGAATTGGCTGCCGTGGTGTTCGCCGACGGCGACGAACTCAAGCGCGAGGGCGTGCTGGTGGCCAGCGCGTTGCGGCAGCGGACCGACCTGGCGACGCAGCTCGGTGTGCGGATCGCCCCGCCCGGCCCGGTCGTCGTCGACGCCGTCGGGGTCGACCCGATGCAGCGCACGTCGGTGCCCGGCGTCTTCGCCGCGGGCGACGTCTGCGCTCAGATGCCCCAGGTCGCGGCGGCGATCGCCGCCGGTTCCGCCGCGGCCGCCGCGATCGTGCAGAGTCTGCTGCACGACGAGTTCGGCCTACCCGTCATGCCCTGGCCCCACTTCGATGAGCAGGAGAATTGATGTCCGCGACTGAAACGCCCCAAGAACAATCGCCGCAAGAACACTGGGAAGGCCGGTACGCCGAGAAGCCACAGATGTGGAGCGGCCGGGTCAACGCCAACTTCGCGAAGATCGCCGGCGGCTTAACCCCGGGCCGCGCTCTCGACCTGGGATGCGGCGAAGGTGCCGACGCGATCTGGCTGGCCACCGCGGGCTGGCAGGTGGTTGCGGTCGACATCGCCACCAATGCCCTCGATCGGGCCCGCGCCGCGGCCGTGGACAGGGGAGTGGCCGAGCGAATCGACTTTCAGCACCACGACCTGTCGCACAATTTCCCGGCGGGCAGCTTCGATCTGGTATCGGCGCAGTTCCTGCATTCCACAGTTCATCTGGAGCGCCGGCAAATACTGCAGCAGGCGTCAGCGGCCGTCGCTCCGGGCGGCACGCTGCTGATCGTCGACCACGGTGAGGCGCCGCCCTGGGCGTCCCAGCACATCCATGACCACCACTTTCAGTCCGCGGACGAGGTCGTCGCCGAGCTCGATCTGCCTGACGACGGCTGGCAGGCGCAGCACGTCGGTACTGTGGAACGCGAGGCGATCGGCCCTACCGGCGAACCCGCCGTTTTGCGGGACAATCTGATTGTCCTGCGCCGCACGCACTGATCGGAGGTCACCAGGTGGTCAAACACCGGCTCGACTTCCGGCTGGCCGCGGAGTCGATACTGTTGGTGACCGCCTGCGTGTGCCTGCTGTTCGGTGGTCACCAGGCGGTTCAGCTCCTGACCGACGCGATGGGCAACTCGCTGGCCACCTCCGGCGACTGGTCGCTGGGTCCGGCTGCCGCGCTGCTGGTGTACGGACCGCGGCAGGTGTGGTCGGAGTGGGCGATCACGGTGCCGCTGATCCTGGTGCTGGGCATCGGCCTGGCGCTCGCCCGCACGCATCGGGACGGGCCGCGCTGGCTGGAACAGGTGCTCTTGGCGTACGGCGCGGTCGTCGTCCTGGACTCGTTGGTCGCGGCGCTCTGACCAGCTGATATGGTGGTCGACGCGGACGAGTTGGCCGGGCGGCCGCGGGACCGGAAGGTTTCGAGGAAAGTCCGGACTTCACAGAGCAGGGTGATTGCTAACGGCAATCCGAGGTGACTCGCGGGACAGTGCCACAGAAAACAGACCGCCGTCTGAGCCTGGTGCGAAGACGGTAAGGGTGAAACGGTGCGGTAAGAGCGCACCAGCATTCCGGGTGACCGGAGTGGCTAGGTAAACCCCACCCGAAGCAAGGCCAAGAAGGCCGCAACCTGGTTGCGGCCCGCGCAGGTGCCCGAGGGCTGCTCGCCCGAGCCTGCGGGTAGGCCGCTCGAGGCACCCGGCGACGGTGTGCCCAGATGGATGGTCGCCGCCCCGGCACCAGTGATGGTGGCGGGGAACAGAATCCGGCTTACAGGCCAGCTCGTCCGCCCCGCTACTTCTTCACCTTGCGCATCGCGCGGGCCAGCGCCTTGAGCGACGCGTCCAATTGCAGCCGGGCGTACTCGGCGACCTCGGCCTCCTGCTGGTACAGGATGCCGTAGGTGAAGGTGTCCTCGCCCGCGGCATGGGCGGCCTCGGCCTGCTGGACCAGATGTCCGCGGCTGACGTAGCTGTCCTGGTGGTCGCCCAGGAGCGTCTGGATGTCCTTGGCGCAGTCGGCCACCTTCGACTCGCCCATGGCGGCAGCGGTGTAGCGAAGCCGCTTGGCGCCCTTGCGGATTCGGTGCAGCGCTTCCTCGCTGTCCTCGGCGCCCTCGGCTTCCGCCGATTCGGCCCGCCGCACCGACTTGCGGACGCGGCGGTAGGCGCCGCCGACGGTCACCGGCTTGGCGTCCTCGTCGGCGGTGGCCGGCTGGGTGTTGTCGACGACGATCGCGTCGAGCGCGTCGAGCAGCCGGAAGTACCGCTCCGACCGCATGGCCGTCAGCGACCGGCGCAGCCCGGACTGGTAGCGCCGCTGCGAGCCCTCGACGAGGCGCTCGCGCACCTGCCCACGAACCAGCTCCGGCGCCAGCCCCTTCAACGCGTCGTCGTACCGCATGGCGAGCACCTCGGCGTCGCGCGCCGTGCCCAGTACGGCGGCCAGCAGTTTCAGCTCGTCGAGCACCCACTCACGCTCGCCGAGATTCCCGGTCTCCTGCAGCAGGCTGCGGATCTTGCGGATGGTGACCCGCATCTGGTGCACCGAATCGAAGGCGTCGGCGCGGACGGCGCGATCCCAGTCGATCAACTCGGCGATGTGTGCCGCGATGGCGCGGTGCACCTTGTCCGTCGGCTCGGGCGCCGCCTGGGGCGCGTCCCCGCCCCGCGCCGCGGCGAGGACCTTGGCCAGCTTGGACCCGTGCCCGGCCGGCTGCGCGCCCGCGTCGAAGAGGCGGTTGGCCAGCCGGTCGAGCACCTCGGGACCCGAGTCGGCGGCCTCCGAATCCGCGCCGACCAGCTCCAGCTCCCACTCGCGCCAGTTCTGCAGCGACCGGCCCGCCGTGGCGGTGACCCGGTCGTCGCAGAACTCGGCCAGCTCGGCGTCGTCCGGCGTGTAGAGCATCGAGACGGTGCGCTCGGTCTCGATGCGGGCGACGGGCTGCAGTGAGCGGTCGCGCACGATGGCCAGCACGATGTCGCGCAGTTCGTCAGGCACGCTCTCGCGCGCCGCGGTGATCGGCAGCCGCACCTCGGTGCGGGCGTCGGCGCCGGCGGGCAGCTTCAGGTGCCAGCCCGCATCGGTGCCGCCGGTGCGCCGGCGCAGGGTGATCTTGTGCGCCGCCAGGCCATGATCCGGAGTGTCGAAGTACACCGCGTCGAGGTGCGCGACGGGCAGTTGCTCGACCCGGCCGACGGCGGACAATCCGTCGAACGACGGGGACACCGTGCTGTCGACCACCGCGAACTTGCGTTCAATCTCGGTGTGGCGGGACGGTTTACGCTTGCCAGCGGCCATGTTCACCTTCATTTGCGACCCGGGACGGGCAGTACCAACGCTGCCATTAGGGTGCCATATCGCGGCGCGGCACCCGCTGCCGATAACGTCTTGAAGCGTGACCGAATTCGAGACACTGAAGTTCGCCCAGTCCGGTGCCGTCGTGAATATCGTGCTCGACCGGCCCGAGGCGGCCAACGGCATGAACGACGCGCTGACCCGCGACCTCGCGAAGGCTGCCGCGCTGTGCGACACGGCCGGCGTGAAGGTCGTCACCCTCACCGGCGCCGGCCGGTTCTTCTGCGCCGGCGGCGACCTCAAGGCGATGGCTGCCGCCGAGGACCCGGGTGCGTTCGTCAAGGGCATCGCCGACGACCTGCACCGCGCCATGTCGACGTTCGCCCGTATGGACGCCGTGCTGATCACCGCCGTCAACGGCGTCGCCGCCGGGGCGGGCTTCCCGCTGGGCGTATCCGGTGATCTGGTGCTCGCCGCCGAGTCGGCGTCGTTCACCATGGCGTACACCAAGGCCGGCCTGAGCCCCGACGGCGGATCGTCGTATGTGCTGCCGCGGTTGATCGGCCTGCGCCGGACGCAGGAACTCATGATCACCAACCGCGTGCTGAAGGCTGCGGAGGCCGCCGACTGGGGCCTGGTCACGCGCGTCGTGCCCGACGCCGAACTGCCTGCCGCGCTCGACGCGCTGGCCGCCGAGGTCGCGACGCAGCCCGGCGGTTCGAACGCCGCCGTCAAGCAGCTGCTGCTGACCACCTACGGCGCCGACTACGAGACCCAGCTGGAACGCGAGGGCCGGCTGATCGCCAAGTGTGCGTCGTCGGCCGACGGCAAAGAGGGCGTCGGCGCGTTCGTCGGCAAGCGCAAGCCGGAATTCGCGTAGGGATATCCCGCGACAAGACGCAAAACTGCCCTTCTTCTCGAGAAGAAGGGCAGTTTTGCGTCTTGTCGCGGCTGACTCAGTAGGAGTGTTCCTCGGCCGGGAACACGCTGGACGCCACCTCGGCGGCGTATTGCCGTGCAGCACGGCCCAATTCGGCCCCGACGTCGCCGAAACGCTTGACGAACTTGGCGGTCTTGCCCGCCGTCATGCCCGCCATGTCCTGCCACACCAGCACCTGCGCGTCGCAGTTGGCGCCGGCGCCGATGCCGACGGTCGGGATGGTCAGCTTGCCGGTGATCTGGGTGGCCAGCTCTGCCGGCACCATCTCGAGTACGACGGCGATGGCACCGGCCTCGGCGACGGCGATGGCGTCGTGGATGGTCTGGTCGCCGGCCTCACCGCGGCCCTGGACCCGGAAGCCGCCGAGCCCGTTGACGCTCTGCGGGGTGAAACCGATGTGGGCCACGACGGGGATGCCGGCCTGGGTCAGTGCGGCGATCTGCTCGACCATCCGCTCACCGCCCTCCAGCTTGACCGCGTGGGCGCCGGTCTCCTTCATGAAACGGGTCGCCGTCGCGAGAGCCTGCTGCGGGCTCGCCTCGTAGCTGCCGAACGGCAGATCAGCGACCACCAGCGCGTGCGGGGCACCCTTGACGACCGCGCGGGCCAGGGGGATCAGCTCGTCGATGGTGATGGGCAGCGTGGTGTCGTAGCCGTAGACCACGTTGGCCGCCGAATCGCCGACCAGCAGGACGGGAATCTCGGCGTCGTCGAAAATGCGGGCTGAGGAGTAGTCGTAGGCCGTGAGCATCGCCCACTTGTGGCCTTCGGCCTTCCATTTCGCCAGGTGGTGGGTACGAATCTTGGTGCGCGGGGTCGTACAGACAGACTCCGGGGCAGCGCCGTAAACCTGATCAGACATCGTCGTCCTCAAATGTGTTGGTCGGTACGAACCTCGAGGCCCATATCGGGTCCCCGGGACGTTTGACGCCGTCAAGTCTGCCACCACCGCACCCCCAAGGTGAACGACACATGAAGTGGAATGCCTCACATTGGGTAATCCGGGCCGCCTACGATCACGCCCATGCCCGGATACCAACGGCTCAGCGGACTCGACGCCAGCTTCCTCTATCTGGAGACCGCCGTGCAGCCCCTGCACGTGTGCGCGATGCTGGAACTCGACGCCGCCACCATTCCGGGTGGCTACACGTTCGACAAGATGCGCCAGATGCTCAGCGAGCGCATCGCGGCCATGCCGCAGTTCCGCGAGAAGCTGGCCGACTCGCCGCTGAACCTCGACCACCCCGTGTGGGTCGAGGACCCGGATTTCGACATCGACCGGCACGTCCACCGGATCGGGCTGCCGGCCCCGGGCGGCCGTGTCGAACTGTCGGAGATCTGCGGCCACATCGCCGCGCTGCAACTGGACCGCAGCCGCCCGCTGTGGGAGATGTGGGTGATCGAGAACATCGCCGGCACCGACGCCCACGACGGCGGCCGGCTGGCGGTGATGACCAAGATGCACCACGCCGGCATCGACGGCGTCACCGGCGCCAACCTGATGTCGCAGCTGTGCACCCTCGAGCCGGACGCACCGGCGCCCGAGCCGGTCGCGGCCGCCGGCACCGCCTCCGAACTCGAGATCGCGGTTGGCGGCGCGGTCAAGTACTTCACTCGGCCGCTGAAGCTGGCCAACGTGCTGCCCTCGACGGCTACGACCGTCATCGACACCGTCCGCCGCGCCGCCAAGGGACTCACCATGGCGGCGCCGTTCGCCGCACCCAAGACGGCCTTCAACGTCAACGTCACCGCGCACCGCAACGTCGCCTTCGCGCAGCTGGACCTCGCGGACATCAAGACCGTCAAGAACCACTTCCACGTCAAGGTCAACGACGTGGTGCTGGCGCTGGTGTCGGGCGCGCTGCGGCGCTACCTGGCCGAGCGCGACGCGCTGCCGGAATCGACCCTCGTGGCCATGTGCCCGGTGTCCGTGCGCGACAAATCCGACCGCCCGGGCCGCAATCAGGTATCCGGCATGTTCGCCAAACTCGAAACCACCATCGAAGACCCGGCCGAGCGCCTGCGGGCCATCGCCGACTCGAGCACCGTTGCCAAACAACACAGTTCGGCCATCAGCGCGACGTTGCTGCAGGACTGGTCGCAGTTCGCCGCGCCGTCGGTGTTCGGCGCCGCGATGCGGGTGTTCGCATCGACGGGCCTGGCCGAGGCCAAGCCCGTGCACAACCTC
Organism: Mycobacterium sp. SMC-17; assembly: GCF_045310915.1. Classification (NCBI taxonomy): domain Bacteria; kingdom Bacillati; phylum Actinomycetota; class Actinomycetes; order Mycobacteriales; family Mycobacteriaceae; genus Mycobacterium; species Mycobacterium sp. SMC-17. The sequence continues at coordinate 43,312 of NZ_JBJIAK010000020.1, forward strand.
GTCGTCTCGAACGTGCCCGGTCCGCAGGATCCGCTGTACATGCTCGGCGCCGAGGTCAAGGCGATGTACCCGCTGGGCCCGCTGTTCCACGGCTCCGGGCTCAACATCACCGTGATGTCGCTCAACGGCACGCTCGACGTCGGCCTGATCTCCTGCCCGGAACTGGTTCCGGACCTGTGGGACATGGCCGACGAGTTCGCCGCCGCGTTGGACGAACTGGTTGCCGCCGCCACCGTCTGACGGCGCGCGGCAACGCCCTCATCAGGTCAGACCAGCGCACATGGCACCATGGTCGACCATGAACCTCAGACGGGGGAGTCTCGCCGCAGCAATGGTGCTCGTGATGGCGACAGGCTGCAGCCAGGTGATCGACGGACGCGCCACCCGCGCGGTGCCGAAGCCGGGCGCGCCCCTGCAGTGGTCGCCGTGCCAGACCACATCCCCGGACTCGCAGTCGCGCATCCCCAAGGGGGCCGAGTGCGCGATGCTGTCGGTGCCCGTCGACTACAGCAAGCCCGACGGCGACGTCGCGCAGCTGGCACTGCTGCGGATCAAGGCGACCGGCGACAAGATCGGGTCCCTGGTGATCAACCCCGGCGGTCCGGGGGAGTCCGGCGTCAGCGCGGCGGTGTCGTTGCTCAACAACATTCCCGACTCGGTGCGCCAGCGTTTCGACCTCGTCGGCTTCGACCCCCGTGGCGTCGGGTCCTCCAAGCCCGCGGTGTGGTGCAACTCCGACGCCGACAATGACCGGCAGCGCGCCGACCCGCAGGTCGACTACTCGCCCGCCGGTGTCGCGCACATCGAGTCCGAGACCAAGGCGTTCGTGCAGCGCTGCGTCGACAAGATGGGCAAGGAGTTCCTCGAGAACGTCGGGACCGCCAATGTCGCCAAGGATCTGGACGCCATCCGGGCCGCGCTCGGCGACGACAAGCTGACGTACCTCGGTTACTCGTACGGCACCCGGATCGGCGCCCAGTACGCCGAGGACTACCCCGACAAGGTGCGCTCGATGATCCTCGACGGCGCCGTCGACCCCAACGCCGATCCGATCGAGGCCGACATCAACCAGGCCGCCGCGTTCCAGACCGCGTTCAACAACTACGCCGCCGACTGTGCCACCAACCCGGACTGCCCGCTGGGCACCGACCCGGCCAAGGTCAACGACGTCTATCACAGTCTGGTCGACCCGCTGGTCCAAAAGCCTGCTCCCACAAAGGATCCGCGCGGTCTGAGCTACAGCGACGCGTTGGTCGGCACCATCCTGCCGCTGTACTCACCGGCGATGTGGAAGGACCTCACCGCAGGCCTCACCGAGCTGGCGGGCGGCCACGGCGACATCATGCTGCGGCTCGCCGACGCCTACATGGGTCGCGATGCCGACGGCCACTACGACAACTCGACCGACGCCCGGGTGGCGGTCAACTGTGTCGACGAACCGCCGATCACCGACCGCGCCAAGGTGATTGCCGAGGACAAGCGCACCCGCGAGGTGGCGCCGTTCATGAGCTACGGCCAGTTCACCGGCGACGCGCCGCTCGGCACCTGCGCGTTCTGGCCCGTGCCGCCGACGTCGAAACCGCACGAGATTTCGGTCAAGGGCCTGGCGCCGACGCTGGTGGTCTCGACGGTCCACGACCCCGCGACGCCGTACCAGGCCGGCGTGGACCTGGCCAAGGAGCTCGGTGGCAGCTTGCTGACGTTCGACGGCACGCAGCACACCGTGGTGTTCCAGGGCAACAGCTGCGTCGACGAACACGCGGCCGGCTATCTGGTCAACGGGACCGTGCCCGAGGCGGGCGCGAAATGCTGATTCGCGAAAAGTCCGGTGCTGCCGGGAGATAACTGTTCGGTCACCGTCTGATTGCCGGGTTGTCTCCCTCCGGAACCAGGCTTCGGCTGGGCTGCGCGCCGTGCGACCATGTGTGCCATGTGGCGGGCGGGTGGTCGTGGACGACGGTGTGCGGTAGGGGTCGTCGGATTGCTGGTGGCCATCAGCGCCGCGCCGGGATCGGTCGCGCACGCGGCCCCCGAATCGCTGCAGTCCTACTACGAACAGGCGCCGGCCTGGGGCAGCTGCGAACCCGTCATCGGTGACACCACGGACCTGCCGACAGCGCGGTGCGCCAACATCAGCGTCCCCGTCGACTACGCGGATCCGCAAGGGCCACAAGCGAAGCTGGCCGTCATCCGGGTCCCGGCCTCGGGCCCGCGCCTCGGCGTGCTGCTCGTCAACCCCGGTGGTCCGGGAGCGTCGGCCGTCAACACCGTCGCGGGCATGGGCGCCGTCCTGTCCGACACCGAGATCGGCCGCAGCTTCGATCTCGTCGGCTTCGACCCGCGCGGCGTGGGGCATTCGACGCCGCAACTGCGGTGCCGCAGCGACGCCGAATTCGACGCCAACCGCCGCGACCCCATGGTCGACTACAGCCCGGCCGGGGTGGCGCACATCGAGGCCGTCAGCCGCCGCACGGCGCAGGACTGCCTGCAGCAGATGGGCAGCAGCTTCCTGGCCAATGTCGGAACCGCCTCGGCGGCAAGGGATATGGACGTGGTGCGCGCCGCGCTCGGTGAGACGCAGATCAACTATCTGGGCTTCTCCTACGGCACCGAGCTGGGTGCGGCCTACGCCGAACGGTTCCCGGACCGGGTGCGCGCCATGGTGCTCGACGGCGCCGTCGACCCCAATGCCGATCCCGTCACCGAGAACCTGCTCCAATTGGCCGGATTCCAAACGGCTTTCAACGACTATGCGACGGACTGCGCGCAGTCCGTCGGCTGCCCGCTGGGCAACGACCCGACGCAGTTCGTGGCGCGGTACCAGCAGTTGGTCAATCCGCTCGCCGTGCGCCCGGGCCTGACGTCCGATCCACGGGGCCTGAGCTACTCCGACGCGATCACCGGCACCATCAACGCGCTCTATACGAAGAAGTACTGGAAGTTTCTGACCAGTGGGCTGATCGGACTGCAGCGCGGCGGCGACGCCGGCGATCTGCTGCTGCTGGCCGACGATTATCAGCACCGTGATCAGAACGGGCACTACGCGCCCCTGCAGGACGCGTTCACCGCGATCCGGTGCGTCGACGCGCCGTTCCCGACCGATCCCGCGACCTGGGCCGCCGCCGACCAGCGCGCGCGCCAGCTGGCGCCGTTCATGAGCTACGGCCAGTACACCGGCTACGCGCCGCGCGACGTCTGCGCCATGTGGCCGGTGCCCGCGACGTCCCGCCCCCACACGCCGGCGTCGCCCGGCCCGGGCAAGGTCGTCGTCGTGTCCACCACGCACGACCCGGCCACGCCGTATCAAGCCGGGGTGAACCTGGCGCGCGAACTGGGCGCCTCACTCATCAGCTACGAGGGCACCCAGCACACCGTCGTGTTCAACGGTGACCGGTGCATCGACACGGCCGTGGTGGCGTTCCTGACGCAATCCGTGCTGCCGGCGGCGGGATTGCGGTGCTGACCTGAGCGTCTCACCAGCGAAACATGCCGAACAGAGTCCACTTGGTAACACGGATTTAACAGCTGCTGCCTACGCTGCGGACATGGATCGCCAGAAGGAATTCGTGCTGCGCACGCTGGAAGAACGCGACATTCGCTTTGTCCGGTTGTGGTTCACCGACGTGCTCGGATACCTCAAGTCCGTGGCGATCGCGCCGGCCGAGCTGGAAGGCGCCTTCGAAGAGGGCATCGGCTTCGACGGATCCGCCATCGAGGGCTTCGCCCGCGTCTCCGAGGCCGACATGGTGGCCCGCCCGGATCCGTCCACGTTCCAGGTGCTGCCGTGGACCACCAAGAGCACCGGCAAGCACTACTCGGCCCGCATGTTCTGCGACATCACCATGCCCGACGGCTCGCCGTCGTGGGCCGACTCGCGGCACGTGCTGCGCCGGCAACTGGCCAAGGCCAGCGATCTGGGCTTCTCCTGCTACGTGCACCCGGAAATTGAGTTCTTCCTGCTGGAGCCCGGCCCCAACGACGGCTCGGTGCCGGTCCCGGCCGACAACAACGGCTACTTCGACCAGGCCATCCACGACTCGGCCCCCAACTTCCGCCGGCACGCCATCGAGGCGCTCGAGTCCATGGGCATCTCCGTGGAGTTCAGCCACCACGAGGGCGCACCCGGCCAGCAGGAGATCGACCTGCGGTACGCCGACGCCCTGTCGATGGCCGACAACGTCATGACCTTCCGGTACCTGGTCAAGGAAGTCGCGATCAACGAGGGCGTGCGGGCCACGTTCATGCCCAAGCCGTTCAGCCAGTACCCGGGCTCGGCGATGCACACCCACATGAGCCTGTTCGAGGGCGAGACCAACGCCTTCCACAGCGCCGACGATCCGCTGCAGCTGTCGGACGTCGCGAAGTCCTTCATCGCCGGCATCCTGACGCACGCCAGCGAGATCAGCGCCGTCACCAACCAGTGGGTGAACTCCTACAAGCGGCTGGTGCACGGCGGCGAGGCCCCGACCGCCGCGTCGTGGGGTGCGGCCAACCGCTCCGCCCTGGTGCGGGTCCCGATGTACACGCCGCGCAAGGCCTCGTCGCGCCGTATCGAGGTGCGCAGCCCCGACTCGGCATGCAACCCGTACCTGGCGTTCGCGGTGCTGCTGGCCGCCGGCCTGCGTGGCATCGAGAAGGGCTACGAACTGGGGCCGCAGGCCGAGGACAACGTCTGGAACCTGACGCCCGAGGAGCGTCGCGCGATGGGCTACAAGGAGCTGCCGAGCAGCCTCGGTGTGGCGCTGGCCGAGATGGAGAAGTCTGAACTCGTCGCCGAGGCCTTGGGGGAGCACGTCTTCGACTACTTCCTGCGGAACAAGCGCAGCGAGTGGGAGACCTACCGCAGCCACGTGACACCGTTCGAACTCAAGGAATACCTGTCGCTGTGACGCCGTGATGGTGCGCTAACGTCGGGTGGTGCCCAACCCCGCGACGCAGCGCCCCACACAGCCCAGCGTCGGGCGCCTCGGGTTGGTGGCGCCCACGGCGCGGGCGGACCTCGACCGGCTCGGCTGGAACACCGACGCGCACGTCCCATTGTTGTGGTCGCTGTCGCGCGCCCCTGACGCCGACAGCGCCCTGCGCGCCATGGTGCGCATCGCCGACGCCCTCGAGGGTGACTGGGCCGAGCTCAGCTCGCTGCTGGTGACCGACACGGCCCTGCGGGGCCGGCTGTTCGCCGTGCTGGGGTCGTCGCTGGCCCTGGGTGATCACCTGGTGGCACACCCCGCTTCGTGGCGACTGCTGCACGGTGACATCACGTTGCCGTCGCGCGCCGAGCTGCTCGAGGACTTCGAGCGGCTGGCATCCGAAGTCGCCGGTACCCCAACGGCTTCCGCGGTGCTGCAGACCTACTACCGGGACCGCATCCTGGTGCTGGCGGCGCTGGACGTCGCGCCGACGGTCGAGAACGAGCCGGTGCTGCCGTATGTCACCGTGGGGGAGCACCTGTCCGACCTGGCCGACGCGGCGCTCGCGGCGGCACTGGTCGTGGCGACCCGCACGGTGTGCGGCGACGAGCCCGGTCCCCGGCTCGCGGTCATCGCAATGGGCAAATGCGGTGCGCGCGAACTGAATTACGTCAGCGACGTCGACGTCATCTTCGTGGCGGAGACGGCGGACTCGGTGACCACCCGGGTGGCCGGCGAGATGATGCGGTTCGCCGGCGAGACCTTCTTCGAGGTCGACGCGGCGCTGCGGCCCGAGGGCAAGGCCGGCCAGCTGGTCCGCACCCTGGAGTCGCACGTCGCGTATTACCAGCGCTGGGCCAAAACCTGGGAATTCCAGGCGCTTTTGAAGGCCCGCGCGGCCGTCGGTGACGCCGAGCTGGGCGAGCAGTACATCGACGCGCTGATGCCGATGGTCTGGACTGCTTGTGACCGTGAGGATTTCGTGCCCGACGTGCAGGCCATGCGGCGCCGCGTCGAGGATCTCGTGCCCGCCGGGGTGCGTACCCGCGAGCTGAAACTGGGCAAGGGTGGCCTGCGGGACGTCGAGTTCGCGGTGCAGCTGTTGCAGCTCGTGCACGGCCGCAATGACGATTCGCTGCACGTCGCCTCGACGGTCGACGCATTGGCGGCGCTCGGCTCCGGCGGTTACATCGGCCGCGACGACACCGCGAATCTCACTGCGTCCTATGAGTTCCTGCGGCTGCTTGAGCACCGGCTGCAACTACAGCGACTCAAGCGCACCCACCTGCTGCCCGAGGACGGCGACGACGAGGCGTGGCGCTGGCTGGCGCGCGCGGCGCACATCCGGCCCGACGGTCAGCACGACGCGCTCGGCGTCCTGCGCGAGGACCTGAAGCGGCAGAACATGCGGGTGTCCCGCCTGCACGCCAAGCTCTTCTATCAGCCGCTGCTCGAAGTGGGAAACCAGTTCGGCCCGAGCCTGACCACCGCCGCGGCCGAAAGACAGTTGGCCGCACTGGGTTACGAAGGCCCGCAGAGCGCCCTGACGCACCTCGCCGCGCTGACGAGCGCCAGCGGTCGCCGCGGCACGGTGCAGCAGGTGCTGCTGCCGACGCTGCTGGACTGGCTGTCGGACACCCCGGATCCGGACGCGGGCCTGCTGGCGTACCGGCGGATCAGTGAGGAACTGGGGGACCAGCGCTGGTTCCTGTCCACCCTGCGTGACGAGGGTGCCGTCGCCAAGCGGCTGATGCGGGTGCTGGGCACGTCGGCCTATGTGCCGGAGCTGCTGATGCGGGCGCCGGAAGTCCTGCAGCAGTACGCCGACGGTCCGCAGGGGCCGAAACTGCTTGAAGTGGAACCGGATGCGGTGTTCCGCGCGCTGGTCGCCTCGGCCGGCCGGCACGCCGACCCGGTCCGCGCCATCGCCGCGGCACGCACCCTGCGCCGTCGCGAACTGGCGCGCGTGGCGTCGGCCGACCTGCTGGGGCTGCTGCCGGTGGTCGACGTCTGCAAGGCGCTGACCTCGGTGTGGGTCGCGGTGCTGGAGGCCGCGCTCGATGCGGTGATCCGGGCACGCTCGGGACCCGCCGGCCCGCCGGCGCGCATCGCCGTCATCGGCATGGGCCGGCTCGGCGGCGGCGAACTGGGCTACGGGTCGGACGCCGACGTGATGTTCGTGTGCGAACCCGTCGAGGGCGCGGCCGGGGCGGACGAGTCCGCCGCGGTGCGCTGGGCGATCGGGGTCGCCGAACAGGTGCGGACGTTGTTGGGGCAGCCCAGCAGCGACCCGCCGCTGGAGGTCGACGCCGGGCTGCGGCCGGAAGGCCGCAACGGCTCACTGGTGCGGACGTTGGCGTCCTACGAGTCGTACTACGCACAGTGGGCGCAGCCGTGGGAGATTCAGGCCCTGCTGCGGGCCCACCGCGTGGCGGGGGACCTGGAACTGGGTGAACGATTCCTGCTGATGGCCGACAAGACCCGGTACCCGCCCGGTGGCGTCTCGGCGGACGCGGTGCGCGAAATCCGGCGCATCAAGGCCCGCGTCGACGCCGAGCGGTTGCCCCGCGGCGCCGACCCGAACACCCACACCAAGCTGGGCCGCGGTGGCCTGGCCGACGTGGAATGGACCGTGCAGTTGCTCCAATTGCGTTATGCGCACCAGGTTCCCACGTTGCACAACACCTCGACGCTGCAGACGCTGGACGCCATCGAGGCGGCCCAGCTGATCGAGGGCGACGAGGCGGACATCCTGCGGCAGGCCTGGCTGACCGCGACCCGCGCGCGCAACGCCCTGGTGCTGGTGCGCGGCAAGCCGACCGACCAACTGCCCGGTCCGGGCCGTCAGCTCAACGCGGTCGCGGTGGCGGCCGGGTGGCCGAGCGGCGACGGCGGCGCCTTCCTGGACAACTATCTGCGCGTGACCCGTCGTGCCAAAACCGTGGTGCGCAAGGTGTTTGGGGAGTAGGCAGCGTGAGTGATTTTCCGTTCGACGTGATCAGCGATGCGGAATACGAGCGTCAGCTGGCGGTGTACCGACCGTTCACCGATGCGGTGCGCAGGCTGATCGACGCCGGCATCCGGACCGGTGTCGACGAGGCCACCATCGCCGAGGCGCAGGCGGCGATCGAATCGGTCACCGACCGGCTCGTGGCGGTGCAGCACAACAGCACCTCGACGCTACGGAACGCGGACACCGGACGGCCGCTGGCCTACACGAATCCGGCTGTGGGCGTGCGCAATGCGATTGCCCCGCCGATGGAGATCCACCACGAGGGCGGGCAAGGGGACGGCCGGTGCTGGGCCGAGTTCGAACTGGGCCTGCCCTACGAAGGGCCGCCCGGCCTGGTGCACGGTGGCATCTGCGCCCTGGTGCTCGACCACATTCTCGGGGAGGCGGCCAGTGACGGGCTGACCAAGCCCCATTTCACGGGGACCATCACGTTGCGGTACGTGCGGGGGACCAAGCAGGGGCCGGTGCGGGCCGAGGCCTGGATCGACCGTGTCGACGGCGTCAAGACGTTCGCCCGCGGCACGCTGTCCGATGTCGACGGTGTCAGCGTGGAGGCCGACGGCATCTTCATCAGGCCCTCCTGGGCGCGCGAGTGAGGTTCTACGTCTCCCTGGCATTCCTCGACATCAGCGAGGTGACCGAGATCGCCCGGGCCGCAGATGATCTCGGCTACGACGGCATCGCCATCCCGGACCACGTGGTGAACCTGGAGACGCTGAGCACGCCCTACCCGTACACACCCGACGGGCAGCGGCGCTGGCAGCCGTTCACGCACTGGCCGGACCCGTGGGTGCTCGTCGGTGCCCTGTCGCAGGTGACCAGCCGCGTGAAATTCGTGACGACGGTGTACATCCCGGGGATGCGTGACCCGTTCTCGGTCGCGAAGTCGGTCGGGACCGCGGCCTGTCTGTCCGGTGGCCGCGTGGAGTTCGGTGTCGGTGTGGGCTGGTGTGCCGACGAATTCGCCTTGATGGGGCAGGCTTTCGAGCGCCGCGGCAAGCGCACCGACGAGATACTGGAGCTGATCCGGCAGCTGTGGCAACCGGGCTGGACATCGTTCGACGGCGAGTTCTACCAGGTGCCGCGGCTCGAGATGGAGCCGACGCCGCCGCCGGTGCCCATCTACGTCGGCGGGCTCAGTGAGATCGCCCTGCGCCGGGCTGCGCGCAACGACGGCTGGATCGGCGACTTGATCACCACCGACCAGGCCATCGCCGCGGCGACGCGGGTGCGCGAACTGCGGGTCGAAAACGGTTTACCGCTCGAGGGTTACGAGATCCTGACACCGCTTGCCGACGCCTATCTGCCGGAGCATTTCGAGCGCGCCGCGCGGGCCGGCATCACCGGCAACGTCACGATGCCGTGGATGTTCTACAGCGGTCCGACGGCCACGCTGGCCGAGAAGATCGACGGACTCAAGCGGTTTCGCGTGGACCGGGGCCTGTAACTAGCGTTTGCGCAGCGCGTCCAGCGCGATGGCGCCACCGCCGGTGAACACCAGCAGGAACAGCGCGAAGCAGTAGAGCACCGCCGGCTCGCCGCCATTGGCGATGGGCAGCAGGCCCTTCGGCTGGTGCGCCATGAAGTAGGCGAAAGCCATTTCGCCGGAACCGATGAAGGCCGCGATGCGGGTGGCCAGACCGGTGAACACCAGGATGCCGACGATCAGCTCGATGGCGCCGGCGTACCAGCCCGGAAAACTACCGAAATCCGGTGCGGCCATGCCGGGATTGGTGTCGACGGGCCACTTGAACAGCGTGGTGGCGCCGTGGAGCGTGAACAGGAAGCCGATGACCATCCGGAACACGGAGAGCACGATGGGAGCTACAGCGTCGAGCCGGGATTCGATGTCAGTCTGAGCCATGGCGACATCATATGAGGTTCCTGTGACGCGCCAGGTGCTGCGAGATTGCGGAATGGGAGCAAATTCTCGCGATTTGCCTCACAGCGCCGCGGCGACGGGTGCTGAGCCACCGGGCTGCCCCTCCCCGGAGGGAGAGGCAACCCGGCTACCGGTCATCCGATAGCGGCCCGGCCGTAGTTGTCCGCGTAGGCATTCGCGACTCCGGGCAGGATTTCGACGATGGCGAAATACCGGTCCCACAGCGGTGTTTCGCGCAGCTCTTCGACCGCCAGCTCATACTCGTGCGGGTCTGCGGCCGTCAGCATCCAGACATCGGTGACCCGGGCGGTGTAGAACTCCGTGTCGTACCACGTGAAGTTGACCGCCTTGTGGCGATCGAGGATCGGCTGCAGATGCAGCGTGAGTTCGTCGAACCGTTTAGCGACCGGGAAACCGAGCCACTCGGGGTTGGTCTTGACCAACAGGAAAACCGTGAACATGGGCGAACCTCATTCTCTCGCTTGTGAATAGGGCTGGAGAGAAACGAAAAAGGCCAACGAATCTCTCCGTTGACCTGTGAGGTTGTCAGCACCGCGAGCAGTGACGCTCGCGATGGTTAGGCTACCGTACTTGTTCGCGGTGGGCAAGCGGGCACCCCCGACGTCGTCACCCCGATACAGAACTGCCCCTCTCCCGGAGGAGAGGGGCAGTTCGTGTGCTCGCGACTCAGCAGTCGTAGTAGAGCGAGAACTCGTACGGGTGAGGGCGAATCTGCACCGGCAGGATCTCGTTCTCGCGCTTGTACGAGATCCAGGTCTCGATCAGGTCCTCGGTGAACACGCCACCCTCGGTGAGGTAGTCGTGGTCTTCCTCGAGCTTGTCGATGACGCTGGCCAGCGAGGTCGGGGCCTGCGGGATGTTGGCGGCCTCGTCCGGCGGCAGCTCGTAGAGGTCCTTGTCGACCGGGGCCAGCGGCTCGATCTTCTTCTTGATGCCGTCGATACCGGCCATGAGCATCGCCGAGAAGGCCAGGTACGGGTTGCCCGAGCTGTCCGGGCAACGGAACTCGAGGCGCTTGGCCTTCGGGTTGTTGCCGGTGATCGGGATACGCACACACGCCGAGCGGTTGCGCTGGCTGTACACCAGGTTGATCGGGGCCTCGTAGCCCGGCACCAGACGCTTGTAGGAGTTCACCGTCGGGTTGGTGAACGCCAGCAGCGACGGGGCGTGGTGCAGGATGCCGCCGATGTAGTGGCGCGCCATGTCGGACAGGCCCGCGTAGCCGGACTCGTCGTGGAACAGCGGCTTGCCGTCCTTCCACAGCGACTGGTGGGCGTGCATGCCCGAGCCGTTGTCACCGAACAGCGGCTTCGGCATGAAGGTGACGGTCTTGCCGTTCGCCCACGCGGTGTTCTTGATGATGTACTTGAACAGCAGCACGTCATCGGCCGCGGCGAGCAGCGTGTCGAACTTGTAGTTGATCTCGGCCTGGCCGGCGGTGCCGACCTCGTGGTGGCCGCGCTCCAGGGTGAACCCGGCGTTGATCAGATTGGTCGACATCTCGTCACGCAGGTCGACATAGTGGTCGTACGGCGCGACGGGGAAGTAGCCACCCTTGGGGCGGACCTTGTAGCCGCGGTTGGGGGAGCCGTCGGCCTCGTAGGGCTCGCCGCTGTTCCACCAGCCCGACTCGGAGTCGACTTCGTAGAACGTGCCGTTGATCTTCGAGTCGAAGGCCACGGAGTCGAAGATGTAGAACTCGGCCTCGGCACCGAAGTACGCGGTGTCGGCGATGCCGGTGCTCTTCAGGTAGTTCTCGGCCTTGCGTGCGACGTTGCGCGGGTCACGGGAGTAGGCCTCACGCGTGAACGGGTCGTGCACGAAGAAGTTCAGGTTCAGCGTCTTGGCGGCGCGGAACGGGTCGATGCGCGCGGTGTTGGCGTCCGGCAGCAGCATCATGTCGGACTCGTGGATGGACTGGAAGCCGCGCACGGACGAACCGTCGAACGCGAGGCCGTCTTCGAAAACGCTCTCGTCGAAAGCCGAAGCCGGGATCGAGAAGTGCTGGACAACACCAGGCAGATCGCAGAAACGGATGTCGACGTACTCGACGTTCTCGTCCTTGATCAGCTTGAAAATGTCGTCAGACGTCTTTTCTGCCACGTAAGTGATCTCCTTTACTGGTGTTACCCGCGGTTGAACCTAGGGACACGATGTTGCACGCCAATCAACCGTATGTTTCGCGGACGTTACGCGATCGGTGGTTCCTGGAACCGTGGGCCACCCGCCGCGCGGTTCGGTTGCATGAGCGCGCACGCCTATCCTGACACCATGGCAGGTGCTGATGAATTCCGGCTCGGTTCGTGGCTGTCCGGGCCCGAATCGCAGCGCCCCGTTGATGACTCCACGTACCCGGGTAAAGCCCTCGGCCTGCCGGAAACCGGCCCGGGTTCCCTCGCCCGATTCGGGCGCCGCTTCGCCGCGTTGTTGGTGGACTGGCTGATCTGCTACGGCCTCGGCACCCTGAGTGTGGTGTTCGGCGGATTGAGCGAATACGAATACCAATACGTCTGGCACGGCACACCCGCGGTGATCGCCTGGGTCGTCGTCGGCACGGTGTCGGTGCGGCTCTTCACCTTCACGCCGGGCCAGTTCGCACTGGGATTGCGCGTCGTGTCCGTCGGCCGGAGCCAGTACGTCGGCCTCGGCCGCGCCTTCGTCCGCATGCTGCTGGTGTTGCTGGCCGTGCCGGCGCTGTTCACCGACGCCGACGGCCGCGGGCTGCAGGACCGGCTGACCAACACCGCCGTCCTGCGCCGCTGACCGAAGCGATTTGTGCACGATTTTCCGCGGTCAGCGCGGAAAATCGTGCACAAATCGCAGGCGGCGGGCTACTTGCGACGCGCGGTGCGCTGCATGCCCTTCATCTTGGCGCCCGCGGGCAGCGGGCCCTTGGGCAGGCCGCCGGGGCCCAGCTTGGTACCGAGGGCGGCCAGGCGCGACTCGAGGGCGTCCATCTGCTTGGTGGTGATGTTGGCGGGCAGCTTGGTCAGGTGCCGTTCCAGCTTGGCCAGCGGCACCTGGTCCTCTTCGTTGCCGACCACGATGGTGTAGATCGGCACCTCGCCGACCAGTCGTGCGGTGCGCTTCTTCTCCTGCGCCAGAAGCGGTTTCAGGCGCTGCGGCGAACCCTCGCCGACGAAGATCACACCCGGCCGGCCGACCACGCGGTGCACGGCATCGAAGCTGCCGGTGGCGGCGACGCCCTGCGTGACGCGCCACTGGCCGCGCATGTTGTCCAGCGCCCAGGCCGCCGCGCCGGTCTGGCCGTCAGCCTTGCTGTAGACCGACTTCTGCGCGCGTCGGCCGAAGATGATGAACGCGACCAGCGCGCCGAGCAGCACACCCAGGATGGGCAGCGTGATCCAGCTGAAGATGCCGCCGGAGTACGCGGCCATCGCGACGGCGAGCCCCACGATCAGGACGAACGCGCCGATCATGTACGGCAGCAGCCGCTTGTCCTCTTTGCGCTGAATCTGGAACGCCTGCCAGAGCTGGGCTCGGCGCTGCTTCGAAGCGGCCTTGCGCGCCGCCTTCGCCTCGGCCTTCGCGGCCTTCACAGCGGCAGGATTGGTGGTCTTCGCCATGCCACCAGGATAGATTCAGGAAACCGGTGGCCGTAACCGGGCAGCCTGGGCGTACAGCTTGCCGGCTCGGTAGGACGACCGGACCAGCGGTCCGGCCAGGACACCGGCGAACCCGAGACCCTCGGCGAACTGCTGGTGCTCGACGAATTCCTCCGGTCGCACCCACCGCTCGACGGGGTGGTGCCGCGGCGACGGACGCAGGTACTGCGTGATGGTGACGATGTCGCAGCCCGCGTCGTACAGGTCCTGCAGGGCCACCCGGATCTCCTCGGGCGTCTCACCCATACCCAGGATCAGGTTGCTCTTGGTCACCAGGCCGTAGTCGCGGGCGGCGGTGATGACGCCGAGGCTGCGCTCGTAGCGGAACGCCGGGCGGATGCGCTTGAAGATGCGCGGCACGGTTTCGACGTTGTGCGCGAACACTTCTGGACGTGAGTCGAAGACCTCTTCGAGCAGTGCGGGCACACCGTTGAAGTCGGGCGCCAGCAGCTCGACACCGGTGTTCGGGTTGAGCGCGTGGATCTGGCGGACGGTCTCGGCGTACAGCCAGGCGCCGCCGTCGGGCAGGTCGTCGCGGGCCACGCCGGTGATGGTGGAGTACCGCAGGCCCATAGTGTGCACGCTCTCGGCCACCCGGCGCGGCTCGTCCCGGTCCAGGTCGGCGGGCTTGCCGGTGTCGATCTGGCAGAAGTCGCAGCGGCGGGTGCACTGCTCGCCACCGATCAGGAAGGTGGCCTCGCGGTCCTCCCAGCATTCGTAGATGTTGGGGCAGCCGGCCTCTTCGCAGACGGTGTGCAGGCCCTCGCGCTTGACCAGGCTCTTGAGGTCCTTGTACTCCGGGCCCATCTTGAGCTTGGTCTTGATCCACGGCGGCTTGCGCTCGATGGGCGTCTCCGCGTTGCGGACCTCCAGGCGGAGCAGCTTGCGGTTACCGGGATCAACGCTCATGGTGTCGATGTTAGTGCCGCGGCGCCGAGCGCCTTGACGGACGGAGCGCCGAGTACCTCGCACACTGCCTCGGCCACCCGGTCGATGACGTCCTCGGGCGTGATCTCGCGGCCCAACTCCTTCGTCAGCGACGTGACGCCCGCATCGGCGATGCCGCACGGGACGATGCCGCCGAACGCCGTCAGGTCGCAGTTGCAGTTCAGCGAGAAGCCGTGCAGCGTCGTGCCGCGGGCGACGCGGATGCCGATGGCGGCGATCTTGCGTTCGGGCCGCAGGTCGTCGGCCGGCAGCCAGACACCGGACCGGCCGTCCACCCGGATGGTCTGCAGGCCCAGGTCGCCGCACACCGTCATCAGCGCATCCTCGAGCAGCCGAACGAATCTCACGACGTCGAGCGGCTGTGCCAGGCCGATGATCGGGTAGCCCACCAGCTGCCCGGGGCCGTGCCAGGTGATCTTGCCGCCGCGGTCGGTGTCGATGACGGGGGTGCCGTCGACCGGCCGCTCGTGCGGTTCGGTGCGGCGGCCGGCGGTGTAGACGGGCGGATGCTCGAGCAGCAGCAGCGTGTCGTTGCCGCGCTCGTCGGAGCGGGCGGCGGCGAGCTCGCGCTGCAGCTCCCAGGCGTCGTTGTAGTCGATGGTGCCGAGGCGGCGCACGTCGATCGGGCCGCAGGCAGATCGGATCGTCACTGAACTGACGCTACGCCTGCCGGAGTCAGGCCGCGTTGGGGGCGGTGACGTACGACAGCGCCTCGCCGATGGTCCGCTGGTGGAACTCGAAGCCGGCGTCCTCGAGCGCGGCCGGGATGGCCCGCTGGCCGCCGAGCAGTCCCTCCTCGGCGAACTCGCCGAGCGCGGCCCGCAGCGCGAAACCGGGCATCAGCAGCGGGGTGGGGCGGTGCAGTGCCCGCCCCAGCGCCTCGGTGAACTCGCCATTGGTCACCGGCGCCGGGCCCGTCAGATTCAGCGGGCCGGACAGGTCGTCGTGATTGAGCGCGAACAGCAGGGCCCGCACCTCGTCCTCGAGCGTGATCCACGGCATGTACTGGCGCCCACTGCCCAGCCGGGCACCGAGGCCGAGCCCGAAGACCGGGCGGAGCCGAGCCAGCATGCCGCCGGCCGGTGCCAGCACGAGGCCGGTGCGCGCGAGCACGACGCGGACGCCGGCGTCGGCGGCCGGCCGGGTGGCGGCCTCCCAGTCCAGACAGAGCCGGGCCAGGAAGCCGGTGCCGGCGGGGGATCGCTCATCGGCGATGCGGTCGCGCGTATCGCCATAGAAGCCAACGGCACTGGCGTTGATGAGCACGGGCACCCCGGCGTCGACGACGGCGTCGGTCAGCACCTCGGTCGGGACGATCCGGCTGTCACGCAGGCTCTGCTTGAACGCTCCCGACCAGCGGCGCGCCCCGATGCTCACGCCGCACAGGTTGACCACGGCATCGACGTCACGCAGCGTGCGCCAGTCGAAGTCGCCGGCGTCGGGGTTCCAGTACACCTCGTCGGCGTTGGCCGGCTGCCGGCGCACGATGCGCACCACCCGGTGGTCGGTCGCGCGCAGCGCCGACACCAGTGCGGAACCGATGAGTCCCGACGAGCCCGCGATGGCAATGACCGCGTGCGCCATGGGATTACAGCCCCAGGTCGGCCTCGAACGCACCCTCTTCGAGACGACGTTTGATGGTGGTCACGAACCGTCCGGCGTCGGCGCCGTCGATCAGGCGGTGGTCGTAGGTCAGCGGCAGGTAGCAGACCGACCGGACACCGATCGACTCGTTGCCGCTCTCGTCCACGACGACGCGCGGCCGCTTGACGATGGCGCCGGTGCCGAGCATGGCCGCCTGCGGCGGGACCAAGATCGGGGTGTCGAACAGGGCGCCCTGGCTGCCGATGTTGGTGATCGTGAAGGTGCCACCGGCCAGCTCGTCGGGCCGCAGATTGCCCGAGCGGGCGCGGTCGGCGATGTCGACGATCGCCCGCGCGAGGCCACCGAGGGACAGGTCACCGGCGTTGTGCACGACCGGCGACAGCAGGCCCTGCTCGGTGTCCACCGCGAAGCCGAGGTGCTCGGCGTCGTAGTAGGTGATCTCCTTGGTTTCCTCGTTGTAGCTGGCGTTGACGTTCGGGTGGATCTTCAACGCGTCGATCACCGCGCGGGCGATGAACGGCAGGTAGGTCAGGTTCACACCCTCGCGCTCGGCGAACGAGTTCTTGGCGCGCGCCCGCAGCGAGACGATGCGGGTCATGTCGACCTCGTGGGTCTGCGTCAGCTGCGCCGTGGTCTGCAGCGACTCGCGCGTCTTCTTGGCCGTGATCTGCCGGATCCGGGTGGCCTTCTGCGTGGTGCCACGCAGGTGCGCCAGGGCCGGAGCCGGTGCGGCGGCCGGGGCCTTCGCCGCCGGAGCTGCGGGGGCCGGGGCGGACGAAGCGGCGGCAGGTGCGGCCGGGGCCTTGGCGGCCTCCGCCGCGGCGAGCACGTCCTGCTTGCGGATGCGACCACCGACACCGGTGCCCTGCACCGATGCGAGGTCAACGTTGTTCTCGGCAGCCAACTTTCGCACCAGCGGGGTGACGTACGGGCTGGCGTCGTCCGACGACGACGCGGCCGGGGCCGCAGCAGCCGGAGCGGCGGGCGCCGGAGCGGCCGGGGCGGGAGCGGGCGCGGGGGCCGGCGGCGGGGTCGGTGCGGCCGGAGCCGGGGGAGCCGGCGGTGGCGTCGGCGCGGCGGCAGGCTCGGGGGCGGGTGCCGGTGCCGGGGCTTCGGGGGCCGGGGCGGCGGCCGGGGCCGAACCGGCGGCACCGATCTTGGCGAGCTCGCCACCGATGGACACGACGTCGTCCTCGTCGGCGGTGATGGACAGCAGCACGCCGGCGATCGGCGACGGGATTTCGGTGTCGACCTTGTCGGTGGACACCTCGACCAGGGGCTCGTCGACCTCCACGGAGTCGCCGACCTTCTTGAGCCAGCGGGTCACGGTGCCCTCGGTGACGGACTCGCCGAGCGTCGGCATCACGATCGAGGTGGCGTCGGTCGCGTCGGAGGCGGCCGGGGCGGGGGCCGATGCGGGTGCCGGCGCGGGAGTTTCGGCGGCCGGAGCCGGGGCTTCGGCGGCGGGCTCGGGAGCCGGGGTGGGCTCCGGCTCGGGTGCCGCGGCGGGCTCGGGGGCGGACGGAGCCGGGGACTCGCCGGCCTCACCGATGACGGCGAGCTCGCCGCCGATCTCGACCACGTCGTCTTCCTGCGCGACGATCTTGGTCAGGACACCGGCTGCCGGCGACGGGATTTCGGTGTCGACCTTGTCGGTGGACACCTCGAGCAGGGGCTCGTCGACCGCGACGGTGTCGCCCTCCTGCTTGAGCCATCGAGTGACGGTCCCCTCGGTAACGCTCTCACCGAGTGCGGGCATCTGGACGGAGATGGCCATTACGTTGACTCCTCGAAAAGTCGCTCGTCACTTCGAATGTCTACAGGGCCCATCCTGTCATGCTCGCGCAGTCGAGGAGGGGCGGGTCGGGACTTTGTCCCGCTGTGTTGACACCCTCGCTGAGCAGGCTACTGTCGCAATCGAACCAGTACCGGCGGTACGGGATACTTTGAGGTCAGGCGGGTGTGGCGATGCAGTTTGTGGACAGTGCCGACGGGACGCGGATCGCGACCTACGACGAGGGCAACCCCGAGGGCCCGGTGATGGTGCTGGTGCACGGCTGGCCCGACTCGCACGACATGTGGGACGCCACGGTGCCGCACCTCGCCGAGACCTACCGGGTGATCCGCTACGACAACCGCGGCTCGCGCAATTCCGGTGTGCCCAAGAAGGTTTCGTCGTACACCATGGCGCACTACGCCGACGACTTCGCGGCCGTCATCGCCGCCTTGGCGCCCGGTCGGAAGGTCCACGTCCTGGCCCACGACTGGGGCTCGGTCGGTATCTGGGAGTACCTGTCGCGACCGGAGTCGGTGGACCGCGTCGCGTCGTTCACCTCGACCTCGGGGCCGAGCGCCGACCACACCCGGCGCTTCATCATGGAGGGTCTCAAGCGGCCGTATCGGCCGGCGCGGTTCCGGCAATCGGTGTCGCAGTTCCTGCGGCTGACATACCAAGGTTTCTTCTCGATCCCGCTCGTGGCGCGAGTGCTGGTGCGCGCCAGCGTGCCGACCATCATTCCGCTCCTGCTGAAGTGGCTGGATGGCATGTCCGACAACCAGATTCGGCATTCGGACACCTTCGCGACCGACGCCGCGAACAGCCTCAAGGTGTACCCGGCCAACTACTGGCGCACCCTGTTCTCGGGCCGGCGCGACCACTACGTCACGGTGCCCGTGCAGGTGATCGTCAACCGCGGCGACCAGTTCGTGCGCCCGTACCTCTACGACGAGACGCCCCAATGGGTCTCGCAGTTGTGGCGCCGGGACATCGACTCGGGACACTGGTCGCCGATGTCACATCCGGAGCTGCTCGCCACCGCCGCCCGCGAACTCGCCGAGCATGTCGCCGGCGCCGCGCCCACGCCAGAGCTGCAACTGGCTCAGGTCGGCAGCAAAGCCGGCTAGGGCGGCCTATCGGGGCGGCTCACCGTTGACGTTGACGTTGTGCGTGACTTCGCCCTCGTGGTTCACGTTCACGTTGACCGTGGGATTGCAGGCCGGGTTCTGGAACGCGACGCTGTCGCACGGCATGCCGTTGTTGTAGAACAGCCCGCCGCCGTTGTTGTATCCGGGGTCGCACTGATCGTCGCCGCCCAGCCGGTCGATCACATTCCGGAAGGGACACAACTGGTCGGCGATGATGTCCTCGTCTTCGGGATCGGCAAGCGCCTGTGTGGCGCCGCTCATCCCGGCTAATTCCATGCCGATAACAGTGGCTGTGACGGCAGCCAGCTGAATGTACTTATTCATGCAGGAACGGTACGCCTCGGACAAGCTCGGCGGTAGAAAAATTCGGTAACTGCCGTCGTCTCAGCTACCGCCGAGCTGTCGTTGTGTGCGTGATCAGCCGTTGGCGGCGATGTCCTCCAGCACGGCGAACATCGTGCGGGTCGGGACGCCGGTGCCACCCTTGCCGGTGTAGCCCCACGGGCCGCCGGTGTTGTATGCCGGGCCGGCGACGTCGAGGTGTGCCCACTGCACGCCGTCGGCGACGAACTCGCGCAGGTACACCCCGGCCACCAGCATGCCGGCGTTGCGCGCGCCGCTGACATTCGCCAGGTCGGCGACCGTCGACTTCAGGTCGTCCTTGAGCTCTTCCGGCAGCGGCATCGCCCACGCGTTCTCGCCGACCTGCTGCGACAGCGTCGCGACCCGGTCGCGGAACTCGTCACTGCCCATCACACCCGGGGTACGCGTGCCGAGCGCGACCAGCTGCGCGCCGGTCAGCGTCGACGTCTCGATGAGGTAGTCGGGGTTGTCCTCGCAGGCGCGGACAATGGCGTCGGCCAGGATGAGCCGGCCCTCGGCATCGGTGTTGAGCACCTCGATGGTGGTGCCGCCGTACTGCGTCAGGACATCGCCGGGCCGCTGCGCCGTCGACGACGGCATGTTCTCGGCCATGGGGACGGTCGCGGTGACGTCGACCGCCAGCTTCTGACGGGCTGCCAGCACGACGGTCGCGATGACGGCCGCGGCACCGCCCATGTCGGAGGTCATGTGGTGCATGTTGGCGGCCGGCTTGATCGAGATGCCGCCGGTGTCGAAGGTGATGCCCTTGCCCACCAGCGCCACCTTCTTGGCGTTCTTCGTGCCGGAACGGTAGGTCAGCCGCACCAGGCGCGGCCCGCGGGACGAACCCTTGCCGACACCCACGATGCCGCCGTAGCCGGCGTCCTCCAGTTCCTTCTTGCCCAGCACCTCGACCTCGAGGCCCGCCGACTTACCCAAAGCCTTTGCGCGCTTGGCGAATTCGCCCGGGTACAGGTGGCTCGGCGGGGTGTTGACGAAGTCGCGGGCCGTCGCCACGGCAGTCGCGACGTCGACGCCGCGGGCCGCTGCGGTCTCGGCGTCGTCGGCGGTGGACAGCACCGTCAGCGCCGTGAGGCCCGCCTCCTTCGGGGCGGTCTTCGCGCTGCGGAATTCGGAGAAGCGGTAGGCGCCGAGGATCAGGCCTTCGACGGCCGCGGCCACGTCCACTTCGGACAGGGTGGTCACGACGGTCTCGGTGCCGTTGAGGGAGCGGGCCGCCACGCCGGCGGCGCGGCGGATGACGTCGGCCGGCCACTCGTCGCGGTCCTTGCCGAGGCCGACGGCCAGCACGCTGGCCACCGGCAGCGACGGCACGAGCACGCGCGTCACCTGCTCGGTCGAGCCTTTCGCGCCCAGGGTCTTCAATGCCACCTCGATCTCGCCGGTGGCTTCGGCGTCCAGGAACGGGTTGGCCAGAACCGTGGCCTCGTCGTTCTCGCCGGTGATGACCGGCACGATCAGCACCGCGGCGTCCAGATCGGACGGCAGGGCGGATGCGACGGTGACGGCGGGGGACTGGTAACCGGGTGCGCTGCTCACCGGTCCCACCCTAGTCATCACGCCTGCCGGGCCGCCCGCTCAGCCTCCGGGCACAGCTCGAACGCGGTCACCGGGTCGTTGAAGCCCTTGAGTACCAAAGGCTCCCGCGGCGCCACCGGCCATTTGCCCGGCATGTCGTACCACGGCGCGGCCACCAGAATCTGCCCCGGCTCGGCTGCGGCCACCAGGCGGGCGGCCAGATTGACCGGATTGCCGAAGTAATCACCACCGGTGGCCACCACCGAGCCGAAACTCAGACCGGCCCGCACGCTGATGTGGGCCATCTTCGGCCGCGGATGGTGCACCAGGTCCATGGCGACCCGCGCCAGCGACTCGGGTGTGGCGCTGACCCACATCACCGCATCGCCGATGAACTTGACCACCCGGCCGCCGTCGGCGTGCACCACGTCGTTCGTGATGGCGTTGAACTCGTTGAGCAGGCTGGTCAGGTCGGCCGGCGTGAGCCGTTGCGTGAGCTGCGTGAAATTGGACAGGTCGGCAAACCCGACACCGCAGTCCACCGTCAATGGCTCGCGGCGGGCGACGGCATCGAAATACGTTCGGGCAGCGAACAAATGGTGGCGGTGAAAAGAATCGATCATGCCGCCGATGCGCGGAATGAAGGCGGCCGCCGATCGGTAGGCCTGCGCCGTCACGAGTTCGTCGTGGCTGTGGGCCAGGTCGAGCTCCGGCAGACCGGCGCGGCTCATCGACGCCAGCGCCTCGGCCACCCGCGCCACACTGGCACCGATCACCCGGAGGAAGCCCGTCGCGGCGTCGGCTCCGATCGCCGTCCGCAGGTCGGCCCAGGTGCGCAGCGCCTCGATGTCGTTGTCGGTGAGCGTCGGTGTGTTCGGGTCGGCAACCGTCAGGCCCAGCACCGCCCAGGCCTGCTCGACGTCGGCCAGCGGCAACCCGAGCGCCTCGGCGGCGGCCGTCAGGCTGTGGCTGGGCTGCCCCGACCACTGCACGACGTCGCCGGCCAAGCCGAACAACCGCCCCTGGCGCTCGGCTGCGACCATCTGCTCCGCGGTGAAGCCCAGGCCGTCCAGATACTCGATGAGCGGCGCGCGCCGGCGGGCATCGGCGATGCCCGCGGCTTCCAGGGCGTCGAAATCGACCACGAAACGAGTCTGCCAGCTACCGGGGGACCGGCGGGGCGATCTGACCATCGACAACGCCTCGGATCACAGCCACATACCGACTGCGATCCGAGGCGCAAGCACTAGGCTGACTGGCCGTGAGCGAACTGTTGCAGGGCCCGCTGGAAGACCGTCACCGCGAACTCGGGGCGAGTTTCGCCGAATTCGGGGGCTGGTTGATGCCGGTGTCGTACGCCGGCACCGTGGCCGAGCACAACGCCACCCGCGAGACCGTCGGGCTCTTCGACGTCAGCCACCTCGGCAAGGCGCTCGTGCGTGGCCCAGGCGCCGCCGAGTTCGTCAACTCCGCCTTCACCAACGACCTGCGCCGCATCGGTCCGGGCAAGGCGCAATACACGTTGTGCTGCAACGAGTCCGGCGGCGTGATCGACGATCTGATCGCCTACTACGTCTCCGACGACGAGATCTTCCTGGTGCCCAACGCGGCCAACACCGCCGCCGTGGTCGCCGAGCTGCAGCGCGTCGCCCCGCCCGAACTGACCATCACCGACGAGCACCGCTCCTACGCCGTGCTCGCGGTGCAGGGGCCGAAGTCCACCGAGGTGCTCACCGCGCTCGGGCTGCCGACCGACATGGACTACATGGGCTACGCCGACGCCGAGTACAACGGCGTCCCGGTTCGGGTGTGCCGCACCGGCTACACCGGCGAGCACGGTTACGAACTGCTGCCCGAGTGGGACCGCGCGGGCGTCGTGTTCGACGCGCTCGTCGCCGCGGTCAAGGATGCCGGTGGTGAACTCGCCGGGCTGGGCTCGCGCGACACCCTGCGCACCGAGATGGGCTACCCGCTGCACGGACATGAACTGTCGCTGGACATTTCGCCGTTGCAGGCCCGCTGCGGCTGGGCCATCGGCTGGAAGAAGGATGCGTTCTGGGGCCGCGACGCGCTGCTCGCGGAGAAGGAAGCCGGACCGAAGCGGACGCTGCGCGGCCTGAAGGCTGTCGGACGTGGCGTGCTGCGGGCCGGTTTGACAGTGTTGGACGCCGGGGCGAGCGAAGCGACGGGGGAGGTACCTGCCAAGCCGGTGGGCATCACCACGTCGGGCACCTTCTCGCCGAGCCTCAAGGTCGGCATCGCGCTGGCGCTGCTCGACACCGCGGCCGACATCGCCGACGGCGCGCGGGTGACCGTCGACGTCCGCGGCCGGGCGCTCGAATGCGAGGTCGTGGCGCCGCCGTTCGTGGCGGCCAAGACGCGTTAGCCGCGGCGAAAACGCGGTAAGGGGCGAGCGGAGCGACGGGAAAACGGATTAGCCACGGGCGATACAATCGGCATATGACCGATGGCCCCCTCGAATTCACCGTTTCGCGCGCGAGCAACCCGGCGAGCGACGAGGTAAGGGCTCAGGTTCTGGCCGACCCCGGATTCGGGCGGTTCCACACCGACCACATGGTGGCCATCGACTACACCGTCGACCGTGGCTGGCACGACGCACGGGTCACCGAATACGGGCCCATCGAGCTCGATCCGTCGGCGATCGTCCTGCACTACGCGCAGGAGGTCTTCGAGGGTCTGAAGGCGTACCGCTGGAATGACGGCTCGATCGTGTCGTTCCGTCCGGAGGCCAACGCCGCCCGCCTGCAGTCGTCGTGCCGGCGCCTGGCCATCCCGGAGCTGCCCGGCGACGTCTTCGTCGAGTCACTGCGCCAGCTGATCGCCGTCGACAACGAATGGGTGCCGGCCGCCGGTGGTGAGGCGTCGCTGTACCTGCGGCCGTTCATCATCGCCACCGAGCCCGGCCTGGGCGTGCGCCCCGCCAACGAGTACCGCTACCTGGTGATCGGTTCGCCCGCCGGCGCGTACTTCAAGGGCGGCATCAAGCCGGTGTCGGTCTACCTGTCCACCGAGTACGTGCGGGCCAGCCCCGGCGGCACCGGCGCGGCCAAGTTCGGCGGCAACTACGCCGCGTCGCTGCTGGCGCAGGCGCAGGCCGCCGAGATGGGCTGCGACCAGGTGGTCTGGCTGGACGCCATCGAGCGCCGGTACGTCGAAGAAATGGGTGGCATGAACCTGTTCTTCGTGTTCGGTAGCGGTGGCTCGGCACGACTGGTCACCCCCGAGCTGTCCGGCTCGTTGCTGCCCGGCATCACGCGGGACTCGTTGCTGCAGTTGGCGGTTGACGCCGGCTTCGCCGTCGAGGAACGCAAGATCGACATCGACGAGTGGCAGAAGAAGGCCGCCGCGGGCGAGATCACCGAGGTGTTCGCCTGCGGCACCGCGGCCGTCATCACGCCCGTCGCGCATGTGAAGTACGGGCACGGCGAATCGGCCGGCGAGTTCACCATCGGCGACGGCCAGCCCGGTGAGGTCACCATGGCACTACGCGACACCCTGACCGGCATTCAGCGCGGCACCTTCGCCGACACCCACAACTGGATGACCCGCCTGGGCTGACCACGTCCGACGTGAAGAAGATCGCGAGATTCCAGTGAAATCTCGCGATCTTCTTCACATTCGGCGGCTAGTGGACGGCCAGCCCGAGCGCAGTCAACGTGGTCGTGACTTCGACCGCCGCACCCAGTACGTCGCCGGTGATCCCACCGAACCGGCGGACGCAGTGCGCCACCAGTAGTGCGGTGATTCCCAGCGCGACGAGCACGGCCACCGGACCCTGCCACAGCCGCGGCGTCGCCCACGCGGACGCCGCGGCCACCGCCACCGTCCACGCCGCGACCACCCACACCGGCTGACTGCCGGCGACCATCGCACCCAACGTGCTGCCCGGCGCGGCCGGTGCCGACGTGCGGCAGGCCGCCAGCGCGGCCACACGGCCCGCGGTGACAGCGACGACGACCGCCACCGGGCTCAGCGCGGCGAACGTCATGCTCTGCGCGCCGATCGCCACCACGATCGCGGCCACCCCGAACGGGCCCGCGGTGCCACCGCGCATGACGGCCAGGGCCCGCTCGGGCGGTCCGTAGCAGCCGAGGCCGTCGACGGTGTCGGACAGTCCGTCGATGTGCAGGCCGCGGGTCAGCAGAAGCAGTACCGCCACCGCGAGCAGCCCGGCGAGCGGGCCGGTCACGTACACCTGCCCGGCGCCCCACACGACGGCCGCGGCGATACCACCGAGAACGATGCCGACCGCCGGAAGCGCAGTCAGTGTGCCCCGCCCAAACGGCCGGTCACTGCGCACCGGCAGGACGGTGCTGAACGCGAAAGCCGAAGCGAGGGAACCGATCACAGTCAGTGAGCGGGTTTGTCGGTGACGTTCGCCTCGCCGAACGTGGCCATCGACGCCAGCGTCGCGACCGCGGCCCGCAGCACGGGCAGCGCCACCGCAGCGCCGCTGCCTTCGCCCAGGCGCATGCCGAGGTCCAGGATCGGCGTCAACTGCAGGCGCTGCAATGCCACCGCATGCGCGGGTTCGGTCGACAGGTGGCCGGCCTGCCACCACGCCTTCGCGCCGGGGGCCAGCCGGTCGGCGACGAGCGCCGCGGCGGTCACCACCATGCCGTCGAGCAGCACCGGGGTGCGCCGCAGTGCGGCCTGGGCCAGGAATCCCGCCATGGCGCCCAGGTCCGCACCGCCGCAAACGGCAAGCAGCGCAACGGGATCGGCCTTCACCTGACGCGCGCGGAACAGCGCGTCGCGGATGGCCGCCGTCTTGCGGGCCCAACCCTCGTCGTCGACGCCGGTGCCGCGGCCCACCACGGCGACGGGTTCGGTCGCCGTCAGGGCGGCGACCAGAGTTGTTGCCGGAGTGGTGTTTCCGATGCCCATGTCGCCGGCGATGAGCAGGTCGGCGCCGGCGTCGACCTCCTGATCGGCAATGGTGCGGCCCGCCGCGATCGCCGCGATGGCCTCCTCGGTCGACAGCGCGTCCTCGACGGCGATGTTGCCGCTGCTGCGTCGCACCTTGTGGGCGCCGATCGCGGGGGAGTGGGCCTCGCCGTCGACGGCGATGTCGGCCACGCGCACGGTCGCACCGGCCACCTCGGCCAGCACGTTGATGGCGGCGCCGCCGGCGTCGAAGTTCGCCACCATCTGCGCGGTGACCTCGGACGGGAACGCCGAAACGCCGGACGCCGTCACGCCGTGGTCGCCGGCGAACACCACGACCCGAGCACGTTCGAATTGCTTTGGCGGACAGACGCCTTGGCACGCCGACACCCAGACCGACAGATCCTCGAGGCGTCCCAGGGAGCCCGGCGGCTTGGTCAGGGTCAGCTGGCGCGCGAGGGCGGCCTCCCGCACATCGGCGTCCGGTTTGGTGAGGTCGGGGAACTGGGCGCGGGGATCGCTCATCGGGGCTCCTTGACGGTGAGAGGCTGGCCGGCCACCACCAGCACCACGCGGTCGCAGACGGCGGCCAGGCGCTGGTTGAGCGAGCCCAGCTCGTCGGCGAACCGGCGGCCCGACTCGGTGGCGGGGACGACGGTCAGGCCGACCTCCGGGCTGACCAGGGCCAGTGGCGCGGTGAATTCGTGGACCGCAGACGTCAATTCATCGATGTCGGTCCGAAGGGAGGCGCCGGACCTAGCCCCTTCCCATGCGCCGCGCCGGTCCATGGCTGCGACCAGCCAGCCGCCGATGTCGTCGACCATGGTGGCGGCGCCGGCGGCACGCAAAGTCGTTGCCACGTCAGCGGATTCGATGGTCGACCAGTGTGTCGGCCGGCGGTTCCGGTGAGCCGACACCCGGGCCGCGAAGTCGGCGTCACCGTCGACGGACCCGGTCGCGACATAGCGCACCGATCCGTTCGGACCCGCCGTACGGGTGATCCAATCCTCGGCCCACTGCGACTTGCCCGACCGGATGCCGCCGAGCACCAGGGTGCGCACCGGGCTCAGTCGACCTTGTCTCCGCGGTTGACCTGCGGCTTCGGCACGCGCATCCGGCGCAGCTGCGAGGCCCGGCTGGACGCGTAGAAGCCCAGCTTCCAACCACTTTCGGTGTTGCCCGGGAACTTCGCGTCGACCCGCTTGTTGATGCGCCGGCTCAGCAGCACACCGTCGATGGCCATGATCACCATCAGCCCCAGCATCGCGACCGACAGCAGGCCCTGGGTCTGCACGGGCGGCAGCGCCATCATGAAGAACACCAGCACCAGCGCCGACGGCATGAACAGCCCCAGCACGTTGCGCCGGGAATCGACGAGATCGCGGACGTAGCGCTTGACCGGACCCTTGTCGCGGGGCAGCAGGTAGGCCTCGTCGCCGGCCATCATCTTGGCGCGGCGCGCATCCATGTCGGCGCGGCGGGCCACACGGTCGGCCTTGCGCTCTTCCTTGGTCTTCGAGTTGCGCAGTTCCTTGCGGCGCTTACGTGCCTCGGCCGTCGTCATCGGCGCCGGTGCGACCGGGCCGCGCTTGCGGTTCGCGCTCTGCTTGGGGGTCGGGCGGCCCTTGGGCGCCGTGGTGCGGGCCCCGGCGTCGTCGCCCGAGTCGACGGTCACGTCGACGTCGTCAGCATTGCCGCTCTCGTCTCCGGAGTCGGCGTTGTCCTTCTTGCGGCCCAGCAGATTCACGGTGTCAGGTTACTTCGGTGGCCGGGCTCGGCCGTCATGCACCCGAGCTGTGGGCGGCTTAACCTGCTCCGATGAGAGTTCTGGTCGCCCCCGACTGTTACGGCGACAGCCTCACCGCGGTCGAGGCCGCGGCGGCGATCGCCGCGGGCTGGGCCGCCGCGCGGCCGGCCGACACGCTGGTGCTCGCCCCGCAGTCCGATGGCGGCCCGGGCTTCGTCGACGTCCTCGCCGAGCGGCTGGGCGGGCTGCAGACCGCGACAGTGCGCGGCCCGCTCGATCGCGACGTCACCGCGCACTGGGTGCTGCACCAGGACACCGCCTACATCGAGTGCGCGCAGGCCTGCGGATTGGCGCTGCTCGGCGGGCCGCCGACGGTGCGGACCGCGCTGGATGCCAGCAGCTTCGGCGTAGGCCAGCTTGTCGACGCGGCGCTGACGGCGGGCGCGCAGAAGGTGGTCGTGGGCCTCGGCGGCAGTTCGTGCACCGACGGCGGCCTGGGGCTCGTCGCCGCGCTGGGCGGGCTGACGCCGGCATGTCAGCGACTGGCCGGTGTCGAGGTCATCGTCGCCTCCGACGTCGAACACCCACTTTTGGGGCCGATGGGTGCGGCCGCGGTGTTCGGTCCGCAGAAGGGGGCCGATCCCGCCACGGTGGAGCTGCTGGAGCAGCGGCTCACGGCGTGGGCCCGCGAACTCGAATCGGTGGCCGGCCGGGACGTCGCCGTCGAACCGGGAGCCGGCGCTGCCGGCGGCCTGGGCGCGGCGCTGCTGGCCCTCGGTGGCCGGCGCGAGTCGGGCGCGACGGTCATCGCCACACACACCGGGCTGGCCGCGGACCTGGCTGCCGCCGACCTCGTCATCACCGGCGAGGGCCGGTTCGACGACCAGTCGCTGCACGGCAAGGTGATCAGCGCGCTGGTGGGCCAGGCCGCCGGCACGCCTGTGCTGGTGCTGGCCGGGCAGGTGACGCTGGCCCCGTCCGCGCTGGCTGCCGCCGGGGTGACGGCCGCGTACTCGATCACCGACCACGCCGGCTCGGTGGAACTGGCCATGAGCGATGCGGCCAACCAGCTGACCGGATTAGCTACGGGCGTAGCCGCTGAACTCGGGAATACCGGCCCGACAAGGTACCGTTGATGGTGCCTGGATAGTGCCAGGCAATCGATGCACCAGGGAGATGCAATGACTGTTGAGGACGCGACCAGCACCGGTACCTCGACCGAGACCCACGGCGTGATCTTGTCGGACGCGGCGGCCGCCAAGGCCAAGGCTCTGCTGGACCAGGAAGGCCGTGACGACCTCGCGCTGCGTATCGCCGTGCAACCGGGCGGCTGCGCCGGCCTGCGTTACAACCTCTTCTTCGATGACCGCACGCTCGATGGTGACCTCACCACCAACGTGGGCGGCGTCAACCTGACCGTCGACCGGATGAGTGCCCCGTACGTCCAGGGCGCCACCATCGACTTCGTCGACACCATCGAGAAGCAGGGCTTCACCATCGACAACCCGAACGCCACCGGCTCCTGCGCCTGCGGCGATTCGTTCAACTGAGATAGCCGACCGTGCTGGTCCGGCGGCCTCCTACAGGGAGTCCGCCGGACGCGGCAGGTACGAGCAGACCAGGGTCTCGCGCGGCTGCACCAGCAGCTGCGCGACAGCCTGCAATTCGTTGTTCTTCGGTCCCGAACCGCGCGGCAGCCGGCCCGACGGCGCCACCTTCATGGTGAACAGCACCTGCGCCTGATTCGGTGACAGCATCACGATCTTGTCGATCGACGTCACATCCGCCTGACCGAACTGCTTGCGGAACGCATCACTGGCCAGATTCGCCACCGTGAAATCCGTGGCGTGATCCTTGATGCCGTCGTACAGGCCGCACAGGGCATGGCGTGCCACGGTCTGCTTGTCCTGCTGCAACAGCGCGTTGAGATAGCCCTGGATGGCGGACTTCGCGGAGGCGTCGGTCAGGCCGCGATCGCTGGTGCTGCGCACCGCGAAGATGATGCCGCCGATGACGGCGACGACCGCAAGCACAGCGCCGACGACCAGCAGGATTCGCTTGGTGTTGTTACCGCCGCCCGACGGGTATTCCACGGCCGGTGGGAGAGTCGTCGGGTACGACGTCGGCGGGCCGCTGTAAGGGGCACCGTAGGTGGAGTTCCCCGGACCCGGCTGCGGGGGGATCGATTCCGGGTACGGATATGCGCCGTCCATGTTGTCCACAGGCTAGCGCACCCGCGTAGGGCAGCCCGGACCTCAGCCTGGGTAAGCTCGCCGAATGACCATTGCCGTGACCGGATCGATCGCGACCGACCATTTGATGCGCTTCCCCGGCCGATTCGCCGAGCAGTTGCTGGCCGAACACCTGCAGAAGGTGTCGCTGAGCTTCCTGGTCGACGACCTGGTGGTGCACCGCGGCGGCGTCGCCGGCAACATTGCCTACGCCATCGGCATCCTGGGCGGCAGCCCGACGCTGGTCGGCGCGGTGGGCAAGGACTTCGACGATTACCGCGGCTGGCTGACGTCGCACGGCGTCGACTGCTCGCAGGTGCTGGTGTCCGACTCCGCCTACACCGCACGATTCGTTTGCACCACCGACGAGGACATGGCGCAGCTGGCGTCGTTCTATCCGGGTGCCATGTCGGAGGCGCGCAACATCAAGCTGGCCGATCTCGTCGCCGCTCAGGGTGAGCCCGAGCTCGTGATCATCGGGGCCAACGACCCCGAGGCCATGTTCCTGCACACCGAGGAATGCCGGAAGCTGGGTCTGTCGTTCGCCGCGGACCCCAGCCAGCAGCTGGCCCGCCTGTCGGGCGAGGAGATCCGTCGCCTCATCGACGGCGCCGCCTACCTGTTCACGAACGACTACGAGTGGGACCTGCTGCTGCAGAAGTCCGGCTGGTCCGAGGCCGAGGTGATGAGCCAGATCGAGCTGCGCGTCACCACGCTGGGGGAGAAGGGCGTCGACATCGTCGGCCGTGACGGCTCGTTCGTCCACGTCGACGTCGTGCCCGAGAACGAGAAGGTCGACCCGACCGGTATCGGTGACGCGTTCCGCGCCGGCTTCCTCACCGGCCGCGGCGCCGGCCTGAGCCTGGAGCGGGCCGCTCAGCTGGCCTCGCTCGTTGCCACCCTGGTGCTCGAGGCCCCGGGTCCGCAGGAGTGGACCTGGGACAAGACCACTGCACTGCCGCGGCTGTCGGCCGCGTTCGGCACCGAAGCGGCCGACGAGATCGCCGCAGCGCTCGCATAAGCACTCCGCCGAAAGTGCGGGAAACGACCGAATTCAGCGCGAATTCGCGGTCGTTTCCCGCACTTTCGTCGTAGTGGTCAGAGTTCGACGGGGTAGACGGGCTCGCTGATCTGCGGCGTGACGCTGCCCTCGATGAAGATGGCGTGCCACAGCATGAAGATCAGCACCGTCCACAGCCGGCGGCTGTGATCGCTGACGCCGCCCCGGTGCTCCTCGAGCATCTGGCGGACGGCGTCGAGGTCGATGAGATGCCCGGCCTGCGACGCGTCGACCGTCGCGTAGGCCCACTCCAGCAGTTCGCCCGAGCGCAGCCAGTGCCGGATCGGCACCGGGAACCCCAGCTTCGCGCGGTGCAGCACATGCGCCGGGACGATGGGCTCGAGGGCCCGCCGCAGTGCGTACTTGGTCGTGGTGCGGGTGATCTTCTGGTCGTACGGCAGCTTGGACGCGACCGCGAACACCTCGGGATCCAGGAACGGCACCCGCAGTTCCAGGGAATTGGCCATGGTCATCTTGTCGGCCTTGACCAGGATGTCGCCGCGCAGCCAGGTGAACAGGTCCAGATGCTGCATGCGCGCCACGGGGTCCCAGCCCGCGGACTCGGCGTAGATCGGCGCCGTCACGTCGGTGTGGGTCCACTCCGGGTTGAACTGCGCCAGGGTTGCCTGCAGTTGCTCGTCGGAGAAGCTGCGGGCGTTGCCGTAGTAGCGCTCCTCGAGCGTCAGCGACCCGCGGTGCAGCAGGCTCTTGCCGCGCATGCCGTCGGGCAGTGACTTCGAGGCCTTGCCGAGCCCGCGCCGCAGTCCCCGCGGGACACGGTCGAAGGCCTTGAGCGACAACGGTTCCCGGTAGATGGTGTAGCCGCCGAACAGCTCGTCGGCGCCCTCACCGGAGAGCACCACCTTGACGTGCTTGCGGGCCTCGCGGGCGATGAAGAACAAGGGCACCAGCGCCGGGTCGGCCACCGGCTCGTCCAGGTACCAGACGATCTCGGGCAGCGCCGCGACGAACTCGGCCTGGCTGACGACCTTGGTCACGTGCCGCGCCCCGATGGCCTCGGCGGAGGCGACGGCGACGTCGACCTCCGAAAAGCCTTCGCGCTCAAAGCCCGTCGTGAAGGTGATCAGCTTGGGGTTGTGCCGCATCGCCAGCGCGGCGATCGCGGTCGAGTCGATGCCGCCGGACAGGAACGCGCCGACGGTGACGTCGGCCCGCATGTGCTTGGCGACGGAATCCTCCAGGACGGCGGTGATCTCGTCGTACCGGGCCTGCTCCTGCCCTGTGACAAATGGCACAGCGGCGAACTTCGGCTTGAAGTAGCGCGTCACCTCGGGCTGCTGGCCCGGGCGAATCCGGGCATAGCTGCCCGACTCCAGCCGCCGGATCCCGCGCTGCAGGGTCTCGGGTTCGGGCACGTACTGCAGCACCGTGTAGTGCTGGACGGCACGTTCGTCGATGCTCAGGTCGACGCCGGCACGGGCCGCCAGGTCGAGAATGCACTTCTTCTCGCTGCCCACGATGGTGCCGCCCGGGCCCGTCGCCAGATACAGCGGTTTGATACCGAACGGGTCCCGCGCGCAGAACAACTCGCGGGTCTCGGTGTCCCACAGCGCGAAGGCGAACATCCCGCGCAAGCGGTTCAGCGCCGCGGTGCCCCAGTAGTGGTAGGCAGCGACGATCGCCTCGC
This sequence comes from Mycobacterium sp. SMC-17, assembly GCF_045310915.1. NCBI lineage: Bacteria > Bacillati > Actinomycetota > Actinomycetes > Mycobacteriales > Mycobacteriaceae > Mycobacterium > Mycobacterium sp. SMC-17. Next base: position 75,738 of record NZ_JBJIAK010000020.1, read on the forward strand.
TGTCGCCCTCGGTGGCGAACTCGGCACCGAACTCGGCGCGCAGTTCCTCGCGCAGCTCGAGGTAGTTGTAGATCTCGCCGTTGAACACCAGCGCGTAGCGATTCGGCGCCTCGGGCGGACCCCAGCGCAGCGGCTGGTGGCTGTGCGCGATGTCGATGATCGACAGTCGGTTGAAGCCGAACACGACGGTGTGATGACCGTCGCTCGGATCGCTGTCGTCGGCCCAGGCGCCCGACTCGTCCGGACCCCGGTGGCGCATCGGATGCGTGGCATCCGAGACCGCGTTCACCAGGTCAGTGGAATGGTCGGCAACAGGGTCGGCCAGGTAGGCCAGCAGTCCGCACACGGCGCCAGTATGCCTGTTCAGGCAGGTGAACTCAGAACCGACGTTGCCGATTGGCCGGTCGCTTCGCTCGGCGCTGCGGGCGTGGTCTACGCTGCGTAGTATTCGACCGGCTTGACCGACTCCTAGGAGGGCCTCAACGTGACCGCTCGCGGGCTCCGTTTGGTGGCGTTGTCCGCCATTCTCGGCGCGTCGACGCTGCTGCTCAGCGGATGCAGCTGGCAAGAAGTCTTCGGCCTGGGTTGGCCGACCGGCATCACGCCAGAAGCGCACGCAAACCGTGACCTCTGGGTGTGGTCGGTTATCGCTTCGTTCGTCGTCGGCGCCATCGTTTGGGCGCTGATCTTCTGGGCGATGGCGTTCCACCGCAAGAAGAAGACGGACACCGAGCTGCCGCGCCAGTTCGGCTACAACATGCCGCTGGAACTGGTGCTGACCGTCGTGCCGTTCCTCATCATCTCGGTGCTCTTCTACTTCACCGTCGTGGTGCAGGAGAAGATGATGGACCACAGCAAGCCCGCTGAGGTCACCATCGACGTCACCGCGTTCCAGTGGAACTGGAAGTTCGGCTACCAGAAGGTCGCCTTCAAGGACAACACCTTCTCTTACGACGGCGCCGACGCGGCCCGTAAGGAAGCCATGAAGTCCAAGCCCGAGGGCAAGGACGAGCACGGCGAGGAGAAGGTCGGCGCGATCCGCGGCGAGAACCCCGAGGACCGCAGCTACCTGAACTTCGACAAGGTCGAGACCATCGGCACCAGCACCGAGATTCCGATCCTGGTCCTGCCGAAGGGCAAGCGCATCGAGTTCCAGATCGCCTCGGCTGACGTCATCCACGGCTTCTGGGTGCCGGAGTTCCTGTTCAAGCGGGACGTCATCCCGAACCCCGAGGCCAACCACTCGGACAACATCTTCCAGGTCAGCGAGATCGAGAAGACCGGTCCGTTCGTGGGCCGCTGCACCGAGATGTGCGGCACGTACCACTCGATGATGAACTTCGAGGTGCGCGTCGTGGAGCCGGAGCAGTTCAAGGCTTACCTGCAGTACCGCATCGACCACCCGAAGGCGACCAACGCCGACGCCCTGGTGTCGATCGGCCTGCCGCCGGTGGCCCAGACGACCCATCCGTTCGACTCTCGCCGCGGCGAGCAGGTCGGTTCGCCGGCTCAGGCGAGCAAGTAGGGGATACGCCATGCATATCGAAGCCCGACTTTTCGAGATTCTGACTGCCTTCTTCGCCTTGGCGACCGTCGGCTACGGCGCGCTGACCGCGCTGTACGCCAACGGTGGCATCGAGTGGGCCGGCACCACCGCGCTGGTGCTGACCACCGGTCTGTCGCTGATCATCGGCACGTTCTTCCGGTTCGTGGCCCGTCGCCTCGACACCCGGCCCGAGGACTACGAAGACGCCGAGGTCTCCGACGGTGCCGGCGAGCTGGGCTTCTTCAGCCCGCACAGCTGGTGGCCGCTGCTGATCGCCCTGTCGGCCTCGACCACCGCGGTCGGTATCGGCCTGTGGCTGCCCTGGCTGATCGTCGCCGGCGTCTGCTTCGTGCTGGCCACCGTCGCCGGCCTGGTTTTCGAGTACTACACCGGTCCCGAGAAGCACTAGACACCTACGGCCCCTGTGACCTGATCGCTCTGCGGTCAGGTCACAACCGTATGTCAGATGGTCCTCTGGCACCGTCCGGTACGGCCATGCCGGGCCCATGTTGGGTAATGTCTGCCAAAGGCTGGACTGTCGCCGCAAGCGGCGTTCACCAGCTACAGCGACACAGTGGTCGAGAGGGATAGGCGTACGTGAGCGGGTCACATTCCCCGGGCTCGGATGATGCGGCCCGGGAGTCATCGGGAGTCGGTGAAGGCACCGGCGAAACCGAGATCTATTCGCAGGCCTACTCTGCGCCCGAGTCCGAGCACTTCACCATCGCGCCGTACGTGCCGCCGGAGCCCGCGCTGTACGACTACGACAGCTACGAGGCCAAGTCCGAAGCCGACGACACCCCGCCGCCGCGGTGGCCGTGGGTTGTCGGCGTCGTGGCGATCATCGCGGCCATCTCGCTGGTGGCGTCCGTCGCCATCCTGGTGACCCGCAACACCGATTCCGAGAATGTGGCGACGCCGTCGACCAGCACCACCTCGGCGCCGCCGTTCCAGGACGAGTTCACCACCACGACCACGCCGCCGCCTCCGCCCACGACAACCGAGGCGCCCCCGCCGCCACCACCTCCGCCGCCCCCGTCGACGGTGACCGTGACGCAGCCGCCGCCACCTCCGCCGTCGGAAGAGCCGCCGCCTCCGCCGCCCAGCTCCGCCGCGGCCGCGCCGCCGGCGACGACGTCCGCGCCGCCGACCGGGCCGCGCTATGTCACGTACCGGATTTGGGGCACGAAAGCGCCGCTGGACCGCATTTCGGTGACGTACACCGACGCCGCGGGACGCCAGCGCACCCAGCAGAACGTCTACATCCCGTGGATGATCACTCTGACACCGATCTCGATGTCCGACGTGGGCTCGGTGCAGGCCTCCAGCCTGCTGCGGTTGAGCCACCTGAACTGTTCGATTGTGACGAGCGACGGCCAGACACTGGCCTCGCAGACCAACGATGATTGGCAGACGAGCTGTTAAATGCCGTACAACGCTGAGACTTCAACCCGGTCGCGAGTGACCGGCGGTAGCCCCGACCAGTTGGACCGTCTTCTGCTCGGCGGCTCGGTGGCCGTGTGGCTCGCGGCCCTGGGCGCCGGCGTGGCCGCCGTCGTCGCGATGGTCGACCTCGGCACCCGGCACCCGTCGGGTGCCGGGTCGTCGCACACGCCGTGGCTGCTGTACTCGGTCATCGCGGTATCCGCGGCGGTGATCGTGGGCGCCATTCCGCTGTTGTTGCGCGCCCGTCGCGGTGGGGCAGCGCCGCTGCCGCTGCTCGGCGGCGGGCCGTCCGAGGCCGACGACCGTCGTCCCGCCGGTGAGCTCCCGCAGAGTGCCCTGCGCTCCTTCGACGATCCGGTCGTGCGCCGCTACTCGGCGTCGCCGGCGACGAGCATGCTGGGCTTTCCGGTGGCGGCGGTGGATCAGCTGTGGCTGCGCTGCACGCTCGGGATCGCCGCGGCCATGGGTGGCGCGACACTGTTCGTCTTCCTGGGCGCGTACATGCTGGCCGACCGCCACGACGAGTTGGCCTGGATCCTGTACGGCCTGGCCCTGATCATCACGGCTGCCATGGTGGCCATTCCGTGGTACTGCCTGCGCAGCCTGCACGCCGTGTTGGAGGCGTCGGCCGAGGACGCCCGCGCGGCTTAGCGTTCCGCGAACGCACGGATGGTGCGCCGCGCGGTCTCACTCAGGTGGTCGGGCGTGATCGCGTCCGCGGTGAAGAGTGCGCGGAAATAGACCGGACCCGCAGCCATCTCCAGCACCGCGCGCGGGTCGGTGCCCGGCGGGATTTCGCCGCGGGTGATCGCGCGGTCGACGACAGCGCCGCTGCGCCGGAAGCGTTCCTCCCAGAACCTGGTCTGCGTGGTTCGCACGTCGTCGCTGTCGTCGGCGCCCGTCAGCGCGGCGTAGAGGACGGCGCGGATGGCCCGGTCGGACAGTGCGGTGACGATGTCCGAGAGCAGCTGCTCGAGGTCTGCCTGCAGTGACCCGGTGTCCGGCGTCGCGACATTGCTCTCCGTGAAGCGCGCCAGCAGGTCGGCGACCAGGGCGGCCTTCGTCGGCCACCGGCGGTAGACGGTCGTCTTGTTCACCTGCGCCCGCTTGGCCACATCGGACAGTTGCAGGTTGTCGTACCCGATCTCGGTCAGGAGTTCGAGGGTCGCCGCGTGGACGGCGGCAACAACACGCGCGGACCGGCCACCTGGTCGCGGCCGGGGGACTGCGGAGTCTTGACTGGGCATCGCACTCCATCATATAAAAGCAACTACAGATGCTTTTAGTGTAGGAGGTGTTCGCATGCCGGACCAGACGCTCACCATCGACGCCGTGATCGGGGGGCGTGCGGTAGCTCGCGACGAGGTGCTCGCCTGGGAGGCCAGGCGCCTGCCGAAGGCCGCCGGCAAGATCGGTCTGCCGGTGCCCGCCGGGGATATCGCCCGGCAGCGAACAGCTTTCGCCGACGCCAAACTGGCTCTGGGCGCCGACGACATCCGTTGTCGCTTGGCGCGTGACATCCGGGCGGCCGGCGTGGTGGCCCGTGGTACGACGCGGTTGTCGTTCGGACGTCGTGCGACGAGTGTGTGCGACCTGTACGTGACCGGCGGCAGCGCCCGCGCGTTCGTGGACTGGTTCACCGACGACGGCCGAGCCGACTACGCGCGCAGCATGATCGCCGCCAACCCCGACCACTTCCTCATCGACACCGCCCCGGACGGCCGGCAGGAGGTCATCGAGACGACCGGCGGAAGTCCATTGGCGACGCGGTTCTTCGTCGACTACGACGACACGTCACCGCTCGTGACGCCCCGTGACCCCGCGTTCCCCGTCGAGGCGGCGGGGGTCGCGCGTACCGAGGGCGGCTTGGCGATCGGCGGCGTCCGGCATGAATTCCGCGACGAAGCGGGCGGCTTCCATGCCCGGCTGTGCGTCGAATTCCCTTGGCTCACCGCGCCGTACCTGATCGCACAGCATCGCTGGCACCTGGCGTGCGAGTTCAGCAACTGGATCGAGGCGGCGTTCGCGGCAACCGGATAGGCGTGGGTCACCGGGGTAGGGGAGTGGACCCGAAAACGACTTCGGCCCGGTCTGGTGAAAAACCAGACCGGGCCGAAACCGTAGATCGAACTAGTGATGCCCGTTGGAACCGTTGGGCGAAATCTCGTCCTGGTATTCCTTGAGGGCGGTGAGTGCCTTGTGCTCGGCGGCGTGTTCGGCGTCGGCCAGGGCAGCCTGCTCGACGGCGGAGTCGGCGAACAGGAAGCTGCCGGTACCGGGCGAGCCGGCAGAGCCGAGCTTGTTCATGCGCTTGGGCAGTGCGGCACCCTGGTACTCCAGCGGGATCGGGTGGCCGTGGTCGTCGACCGGTCCCAGGGGCTGGTGCAGTTCGACGTAGGCGCCGTGCGGCAGTCGCTTGATGATGCCGGTCTCGATACCGTGCTCGAGGACGGCGCGGTCGCTGCGCTGCAGGCCGACACACCAGCGGTAGGTCAGGTAGTAGACCACTGCGGGCAGGACGACCATGCCGATGCGGCCGATCCAGGTGGTGGCGTTCAGGGAGATGTCGAACTTGAGCGCGATGATGTCGTTCATCGCGGCCAGGGTCAGCACCATGTAGAACGCGATGGCCATGGCACCGATGGCGGTGCGGACCGGCACGTCACGCGGACGCTGCAGCAGGTTGTGGTGCGCATCGTCGCCGGTGAACTTCTTCTCCAGGAACGGCCAGGCGATCAGCAGACCGAACACCAGACCCATGATCACGGCGACACCCATGACGGCCGGGATGGTGTGGCCGAACGGGTAGAACTCCCAGGCCGGCCAGATACGCGCCAGGCCTTCGGTCCACATCATGTAGAAGTCGGGCTGGCTACCGGCGGACACCTGCGAGGGCTTGTAGGGGCCCAGCTCCCAGATCGGGTTGATCTGCAGCAGACCACCCATGATGCCCAGGATGCCGGTGACCATGGCGAAGAACGCGCCACCCTTGATCGCGAACACCGGCATGACGCGCACGCCGACGACGTTCTTCTCGGTGCGGCCGGGGCCGGGGAACTGGGTGTGCTTCTGGAACCACACCAGCGCCACGTGAGCGCCGATGAGGGCCAGGATGATGCCCGGGATCAGCAGGATGTGCAGGGCGTACATCCGCGGGATGATGATGTTGCCCGGGAAGTCGCCACCGAACAGGGCCCAGTGCATCCAGGTGCCGATGACCGGGATGCCCAGGGTGATCGACGACAGCGCGGCGCGCAGACCGATACCCGAGAGCAGGTCGTCGGGCAGCGAGTAGCCGAAGTAGCCCTCGAACATCGCGAGGATCAGCAGCACCGAGCCGATCATCCAGTTGGCCTCACGCGGGCGGCGGAACGCACCGGTGAAGAAGATGCGGGCCAGGTGGACCATGATCGACGCGGCGAACATCAGCGCGGCCCAGTGGTGAATCTGGCGGACGAACAGGCCACCGCGGACCTCGAAGGAGATTTCGAGGGCCGATTCGTAGGCGCGCGACATCTGGACGCCACGCAGCGGCTGGTAGACGCCGTTGTAGATGACCTCGGTCATCGACGGGTCGAAGAACAGCGTCAGGTACACGCCGGTGAGCAGCAGCACGAGGAAGCTGTACAGCGCGATCTCACCGAGCATGAAGGACCAGTGCGTCGGGAAGACCTTGTTCAGCTGCCGGCGTACGGCGGCCGACGGGTGGTACCGCGAGTCGATCGCATCGCCTTGTGCGGCAGCGATGTCAGCGAGCTTGGGACTCATGATTTGCGCTCCCAGAATGCCGGTCCGACGGGTTCGATGAAGTCGCCGTTGGCGACCAGGTAGCCCTCTTTGTCAATCGTGATCGGCAGCTGCGCCAGGGCGCGGGCCGCCGGACCGAAGATCGGCCGCGCGAAGTGCAGCGCGTCGAACTGCGACTGATGGCAGGGGCACAGGATGCGGTAGGTCTGCTGCTCGTACAGCGACGAGGGGCAGCCCAGGTGCGAGCACACCTTGGTGTACGCGAAGAAGTCACCGAAGTTGAAGCTCTCCTGGCCCTTGCGCTTGACCACGCGGGACAGGTCCTCGGGCTTGATGCGGATGAGCATCACCGGGTTGCGCACACCGAGTGCGATCTCCGACAGCTTCTCGTGCGACTCGAGGGTGGTGCCGTCGCCGTCGGACTCACGCCACGGGAACACCGTCTCCATGCCGCCCGCGTCGATGTCCTCGGGGCGCATCTTCACGAAGGGGGACTCGCCCGGCAGGCCGGTGGCCCGAGCCAGGTAGATGGTCTCGCCGTGGAAACGCGGGGTCCAGCCGGACGTCCACAGGACGGCCTTCTTGCCCTCGGCGGTCGGGACGACCGGCTTCCACGGGTTCTTGATCAGACCGCCGATGAAGGCGACCGCGGTGCCCAGGCCGAACGCGCCCAGGCCGACGCCGAGCGACAGGCCGATCAGCTTGCGGCGCTTGAGGGTCGAGCCCTCGAGCGCGTCGGTCAGGTTGGCCGCGACGGTGGCGCGGTGGACCTCGGGGGAGGCGCCGTCGTGGCGGTCCTGGATCGAGATTTCCTCGGGGATGAACTTCTTCTGGAAGAGCACCGCACCGATGCCGATCGCCAGGATCGACAGGCCGAAGGTCAGGCCGTACAGCGGGGTCGCCAGCGAGTAGATGAACTCGCCCTCGGACTCGAACGGCTTGTACTCCCACGGCCAGAACAGGAACACCAGCAGCAGGGCCAGGCCGGACAGGCCGCCGAGCAGCAGCCAGGCCGCGACCTGACGCTCGGCGCGCTTCTCCGCCTTGGTGCCCTCGACGGGCCAGCGCGGCTCCTTGAAGACGGTCGTGACGCCGTCGATCTTCCCGCCCAGTTCGACGAGCTCCTCGCGCGACATCTCGCGCAGTTCGTCGTCACTGGGAATGTTCACGTTCTCGCTCATGCGCGAGCTCCGATCCACATAGCCGCGCCGATCACGGCGACCATCCCGATAATCCACATCGCCATGCCCTCGGGCGCGGGGCCGAAGCCACCGAGGCCGTAGCCGCCCTGGCTGCGGGCGTTCGCCGACTCGTGGACGTAGGCGACGATGTCGCGCTTCTCCTCCGGGGTCAGCTGACGATCCGAGAACTTGGGCATGTTCTGCGGGCCGGTGAGCATGGCGGTGTACACCTGCGCCGGCACTTCGGCGGCCTTGCCGAGGTCAGGCGCGTACTTGCCCGACGACAGCGCGCCGCCCTTGCCGGTGAAGTTGTGGCACGACGCGCAGTTCAGACGGAACAGGTCGCCACCACGGGCGACGTTCTCACCGATGAACGAGTGCTGGTTGATCTGACCGTTGGCGTCACGCGGGACCTGAGGTCCGCCGCCGTTGGCCTGGATGTAGGCACCGAGGGCGTCGATCTGGTGCTCGTCGAACGCCGCGTCCTTACGGGGCGCCTGCGCCTCACCGCGCATGGCGGGCATGCGGCCGGTGGACACCTGGAAGTAGACGGCCGCGTCGCCGACACCGATGAGGCTCGGGCCGCGGTCGGTCACACCCTGCAGGTTGGCGCCGTGGCAGGAGACGCACGACGTTTCGAACAACTGCTTGCCGGTGCGCAGCAGAGCCAGCTGCGACTCGTCTGCCTTCGCGACCTGAGGCCGCGGAGTCAGGGTGGCCGCCAGGCCACCAGCGACTAGAAGTCCGAGCAGCAGCAGCATCGCTGCCGAGAGGCGCCGGTGTAGCCGGCGACGGGACTTGCTGGTCATCGAACCCCTTCTCATAGGAAGCATCGGCGAGCCGATCAGCGAACGAAGTAGATGGTGGCGAACAGGGCGATCCACACGATGTCGACGAAGTGCCAGTAGTAGGACACGACGATGGCAGCGGTGGCCTGGGCCGGCGTGAACTTGCTCATCTTCGTGCGGGCCAGCAGGTACACGAATGCGACCAGACCACCGATGACGTGCAGACCGTGGAAACCGGTCGCCAGGTAGAACACAGACCCGTAGGCACTGCTCGGAATCGTGGTGCCCTCTTCGACGAGCATGAAGTACTCGAACGCCTGGCCACCGACGAAGAACGCGCCCATCAGCAACGTGATGACGTACCACCGGCGCAGGCCGAAGACGTCACCGCGCTCGGCGGCGAACACGCCCATCTGGCAGGTGAACGACGACGCGATCAGCACCAACGTCACCGGAACGGCCTCGGCCAGGTTCAGGTGCGTGGGGGGAGGCGGCCATACGCCGCCTGCCTGGGCGCGCGCGGTGAAATACATTGCGAACAGTCCAGCAAAGAACATCAGCTCACTGGAAAGCCACACAATGGTGCCGACACTGACCATATTCGGCCGGTTCAGCGAATGCACCCGCGACGTGATCGCGGTTCCGGAGGTACCTACAGCGCTCGTCACAGCGGTAAGTATGACGCTTTGTAGTTGTTGAACTCCACCCGGGTGCCGACATTGGCCATAATCGGGTCCGTGCCAACCACCGATCCTCATCAGGAACCGACCACCGACGGGCCGTTGTGGCCCCAGATCCTGGGCCGGCTGACCACCGGCCAGAACCTTGCCGCGGGTCAGGCGGGGTGGGCAATGGACCAGGTCATGACGGGTACCGCCACGCCGGCGCAGATCGCTGCATTCGCCATTGCGATGAAGATGAAGCGACCCACCTCCGCGGAGGTGTCCGAGCTCGCCGATGTGATGTTGCGACACGCCCGAAAAGTGCCCGCCGACGCGCTCGCCGCGATCGGCAGCGATGTGGTCGACATCGTGGGGACCGGTGGGGACGGCTCCAACACCGTCAACCTCTCCACGATGGCGTCGATCGTCGTCGCCGCGTGCGGGGTGCCGGTGATCAAACACGGGAACCGCGCGGCGTCGTCGTTGTCGGGCGGTGCGGACACCCTGGAGGCGCTGGGCGTCCGGATCGACCTGTCGCCGGGCGACGTGGCCCGCTCGGTCGCCGAGGTGGGTATCGGCTTCGCCTTCGCCCCGCAGTTCCATCAGTCGTACCGGCACGCGTCGTCCGTACGCCGGGAGATCGGGGTGCCGACGGTCTTCAATCTCCTGGGGCCGCTGACGAATCCGGCCATGCCGCGCGCCGGCCTGATCGGCTGCGCGTGGGCAGAGCTGGCCGAGGTGATGGCCGGCGTGTTCGCCGCGCGCGGCTCCAGCGTCCTGGTCGTGCACGGCGACGACGGGCTCGACGAGCTGACCACCACGACGACGAGCACCATCTGGCGGGTGCAGGCGGGCACCGTCGAGCGGCTGACGTTGGACCCGAAGGCATTCGGTTTCGCGCGGGCCGACCTGAGCGAGTTGCGCGGCGGTGACGCCAAGGCCAACGCGGAGTCGGTGCGGGCGGTGTTCGCGGGCCAGAAGGGTCCGGTCCGGGATGCCGTGGTGCTCAACGCCGCAGGGGCCATGGTGGCTCATGCCGGGCTATCCAGCGACGCCCAGTGGGTGCCGGCGTGGGAGCGGGGCCTGGCCCGAGCCACCGAGGCGATCGATTCGGGTGCGGCCGAGCAGCTGCTCGCGCGGTGGGCTCGGTTCACCCAGAAGGTCTGACCGCTCTGCCTGCTGCGCTGCCGCCCGGGCCGACCGGGCGGTGGCGGCCCACTCGGCCCACCGGCCCGCGGCGGTGATCGGCGAGCAGTAGCCGACCTCCGGCCCGGCGCCGGAATCGGTGCGCACGATGCGCACACCGGGCGCGGCGAGCCAGCGCACGATCAGTGCGACCTCCTCGACGGGCGCGCCGCCCAGTGGCCGCTCCGATGTCAGGATCACCTGTGCCGCAGCGGATATCGCGTCGACGACGGGCATCGGGGGGACTCGCCGCGGCGCATTGCCTGCGGCTGCCAACTGGCCGTACCGGACCACGACGAGATGCCAGCCGCCGGCGCCGTCGGGCCGGGCGGCCACGAGTTCGGGGAGCGCCGTCAGGGCGCGCAGGCGCTGGCCGCGCCACAGTCCGTCGATGACGGTTGCGGCGTGGTCCCGGAGCCGCGCCGCGCTCTCGAAACGGCCCTCGGCCGCCAGCTCGTCGATGTGTTTCACTGCCGCGCAGAGCGCGGAATCGTCAACGCCGGCAATGTTTTCCGCGGCCCGGTCGGCGAATTCGGCGTAGGCGCCGGCGGTGATGCCGCGGGGCGCCGGACATGGCGACAGTTCCCGCTCCGGACACTGCGGGCCGTGTTGGGCGGCGCGCGCCAGCCGCGTCGTACAGGTCCGCACGCCCGTGAAGCGCGCCAGCAGCAGCGCGGCGTCGACGGCGTCGGCATGGGCCCGGAACGGGCCGACCGCCCGGTCGTGTCGCGGTGCGCGCACCACGCTGAACCGGGGGAAGGCCTCGTCGGTGAGCACCGCCCACCACCACTTGTGCGGTGCCTTCGAACGCCGGTTGTAGGGCGGCGCGTGCGCGGCGAGCAGCCGCAGTTCGCGCACCCCGGCCTCCAGCTCGTGCGCGCACTCGACGTGGTCGACGCGAATGGCAAGGGACGCCATCTCTTTCATACGGGCGCGGGGGTCGGCGCCGGTGAAGTACTGCCGCACCCGGCGGCGCAGATCGACCGCGGTGCCCACGTACAGCACCTCCTCGGACGGTCCGCGGAACAGATAGACGCCGGGGGAGTTGGGCAGTGCGTCGGCGAGCTTGCGGTTGCGGCGCTGTGCCCTGGTGACGTCCGGGAGATAGCCGCGCAGCTCGGCCACGGTGTGCACGCCCTGATTGCCGATGCGCTCGAGCAGTCCGTGCAGGACGTCGACGGTGGCGCGGGCGTCGTCGAGGGCGCGGTGTGTGGGTGTGGTGGTGGCGCGGAACAACCGGGCCAGCTCCGAGAGCCGAACACTCGGCGCCTCGTCGCGCGTGAGGACCCGGCGGGCCAGCTTGACGGTGCACAACACCGGCGGGTTGGGCCAGGGCAGCTGCGCCCGCTCGGCCGCGGCCCGCAGGAATCCGATGTCGAAGCCCGCGTTGTGGGCGACCAGGACCGCGCCGCGGCAGAACTCCAGGAATGTGGGCAGCACCGATTCGATGCGCGGGGCGTCGCAGACCATGGCCGTGGTGATGCCGGTCAGCTGCACGATCTGCGGCGGGATGGCGCGACCCGGGTCGATCAGGGTGGCCAGTTCGCCGATGATCTCGCCGCCGCGCACCTTGACCGCGCCGATCTCGGTGATGGCGTCCCAGCCGCCTCCGGTGTCGTCCGCCCGGGCGCGGCCACCGGTGGTCTCCAGGTCGACCACCACGAATGTGGTGTCGCGCAGCAACGCCTCGTCGAGGTCGAAAGCCAACTGGTCGGTGGCGCTGCCGGAGCCCATGACGTGACAGTAGGGGCCGGCACCGACAAGAAATCCCATCGATGTCATTCCGTTATCCGGTTGCTGATCACCCGCACTTTTTTGTCGGTGGACGTCGCTAGCGTGCGCCTCAACCGATGAAGGAGTCAGAGATGAAGTTCGACAACGGGCCGGTCAAGATCGACTGCGACGACTGCGCGGTGCGCGGTCCCGGCTGCGGTGACTGCGTGGTCAGTGTTTTGCTGGGCGTGCCCGAGACACTGCTGGACGACGAGCGCCGCGCGCTCGAGGTGCTCGCCGATGCCGGCATGGCGCCGCGGCTGCGGTTGGTTCCGATCGGCCGGCCCAAAGCAGGGGTGGGCACTCAAAATGAGACAAAGTCAAGCACTACCGGCGTAGCGTGACGACCCTCACATTGTGATGCTGGTTAACGGGATCGGGGGACGGGCTGATAGATTGGCCATTCCCGTTGGACAACGCCGATGCCGTTTCGTAACCTATTCGAGACCTCACTGAGTTCGAAGCGGCTCGAACCCGCAGTTGAAGGACGCGAAATCTTGAGTCTCCACCGCACGCACCGCACCATATGCGGTCTTAAACGACCAGTAGCCGGTGCGATCGCGGGGCTCACCATACTTGGTAGTGCCTTTGCGGGCAACGTCCAGGCCGATCCGGCGGACGACGCCGTAGCAAAGCTCAACGAGCTCTCGCGCCAGGCTGAGCAGACCACTGAGGCCATGCACGCCGCGCAGCTCGATCTGGACAAGAAGCTGGCTGCCGCCAAGGCCGCCGACAGCAAGCACGAGGCTGCGGCCGCTGCCGCGGAGGTCGCCAAGAACGACCTGGCTACCTACCAGGACTCGGTCGACAAGATTGCTGCAGCGCAGTACATGGGGGGCCGCACCGACGGCATCGACGCCATCCTCACCGCCGATTCCCCGCAGGGCCTGATCGACCAGCTCTCGGTCCAGCGCGTGATGGCCGGCGAGATGGCCGTGCAGATGGCCAACTTCCACAGCGCCTCCGACTCCGCCACCAAGGCCGAGGCCGACTCGGCCAAGCTGGCGTCCGAAGCCAAGACCGCGGCCGAGCAGGCCGCCGCCGTGCGTGCGGATCTGCAGTCCAAGCAAAGCAAGCTGCAGGTGCAGATCGCCATCGTCAAGTCCCGCTACACCGCGCTGACGCCGAGCCAGCGGCAGGCGCTGGCCGCCCTGCCGCCGGCTCCGGCCGCCGCGCCGCCCGCCCCGGCCCCGGACGGCCTCCCGCCGAACCCGGACGCGGTGCCGCCGGCCCCCGGCCAGGATCCGTCCATCAACGCCGCCGGCCCCAACCCGCCCGTCGAGGGTCTGCCCACCCCATCGGATGGCAGCGGCACTGCTGCCGGCGCCATCGCGGTGCAGGCCGCGCTGACCCGCATCGGCGACCCCTATGTCTGGGGTGCCGCGGGTCCCGGCCAGTTCGACTGCTCAGGTCTCGTGATGTGGGCGTTCCAGCAGGCCGGCATCTCGCTGCCGCACTCGAGCTACGCGCAGGCCGCCGGCGGACAGCCGGTGTCGCGCGACCAGATGCAGCCCGGTGACGTCGTGAGCTACTACTCCGACGCCTCGCACGTGGGCATCTACATCGGCGACGGCATGATGGTCCACGCCTCGACGTTCGGTGTGCCCGTGCGAGTGGCGCCGGTCGACAACGCGCCGATCTACAACGTGCGTCGCTACTGAGCCTCTCCCGTCGCGTAGTTCTCGGCCTTCTCGCCGCAGAGTCGGCTGCGGCCGCGTTCGTACTGAGCCGCGCCCATGCGGCTGACGTGCCGGCCGCCGCACCACCAACGCCACCAACGCCGACGGCGCCGAAGGCGCCGAAGGCGCCGGCCACCATCCGGCTGGCCGATGGCCGGACCGCTGAACTCCTGGTCCTCGATCCCGGCTCGACGCTGCCGGGGCGCATCACCGCAGAACTCGACGGCGCGGCCGCCGCGGTCACCGCATTCTGGGGTGCCGACTGGCGCCGTCAGATCACCATCGTGACCACCGGCACCGACGAGGAGTTCCGGGCACTGGCCGGCGGGAAGGAAGAATTCGCCGCGGCCACCACCGTCGACCGCATCGTGTTCGCGCCCGGCGCTGCCGCGATGGGTCCCGGCGCGCTGCGAATCGTGTTGCGCCACGAGCTTTTTCACTACGCCTCCCGGCCCGTCACGGCCGCCGACGCGCCCTGGTGCCTGACCGAGGGCGTCGCCGACTACGTCAGCCGCCCGCGCACCCCGCGACCGGCGCCGGCCGGCATGGCGGTGCTGCCCACCAACGCCGACTTCCAGGTCGCCGGACCGGCGCTGTCGCTGGCCTACGACCGCGCCTGGTGGTTCGCCCGGTTCGTCGGCGCGCAGTTCGGCGATCCGGTCCTGCGCCGGCTGTATCTGGCGGCGTGCGGCGCCGGGCATCCCGACCTCGACACCGCGCTGACCGCCACCCTCGGCACGGATCGCGACGCGTTGACCGCTGCGTGGCAGCGGTGGCTCGCGGCCCGGGGCTGACGCGATAGCCTGACCGCGATGTCTCGGGTGCTGCTGTTGACCAACGATTTTCCGCCCCGCCGCGGTGGCATCCAGTCGTATCTGGAGAGTCTGGTCGGCGAGCTGCTCGTCCGCGGGTCGCACGAGCTGACGGTGTACGCCCCGAAATGGAAGGGCGCGCCGGAATACGACAAGGCCGCCGCGGCCGCCGGGTACGAGGTGGTCCGCCACCCGACGACGTTGATGGTGCCCGAGCCGACCGTCGCGCTGCGGATGCGTCGCCTCATCGCCGAGCACGACATCGACACGGTGTGGTTCGGCGCGGCCGCGCCGCTGGCGCTGTTGGCCCCGCTGGCCCGCGATGCCGGGGCGACCCGGGTGGTGGCCAGCACGCACGGGCACGAGGTGGGGTGGTCGATGCTGCCCGTCGCGCGAAACGCGTTGCGGCACATCGGAAACAACACGGACGTGGTGACCTTCGTCAGCCACTACACGCGGAACCGGTTCGCCGCGGCGTTCGGGCCGGACGCGGCATTGGAATACCTGTCACCCGGCGTCGACGTCGACCGCTTCGTTCCCGATGAGGTGGCGCGCGCCGAGCTGCGGGCCCGGTACGGGCTGGGGCAGCGGCCGGTGATCGTCTGCCTGTCCCGTCTGGTGCCGCGCAAAGGACAGGACATGCTGATCCGGGCGCTGCCCGTCATCCGGCAACGGATCGACGGTGCCGCGCTGGTGATCGTCGGCAACGGGCCGTACGGCGACGATCTGCAGAAGCTCGCGCGCCGCTACGACGTCACCGACCATGTGGTGTTCACCGGCGGCGTGCCCGGCGACGAGTTGCCGGCCCACCACGCGATGGCCGACGTGTTCGCCATGCCGTGCCGGACCCGGGGCAACGGGCTCGATGTCGAAGGCCTGGGCATCGTCTTCCTCGAGGCCTCGGCGTGCGGCGTGCCGGTGGTCGCCGGTGACTCCGGCGGCGCGCCGGAAACCGTCGTGGAAGGCAAGACCGGCCATGTGGTCGACGGCCGCGACGTCGAAGACATCGCCGCCGCCATCACCGATGTCCTGGCCAACCCGGATCTGGCCGCCGCGATGGGCGCCGCCGGCCGTCAGTTCGTCGTCGACAACTGGCAGTGGAAGCTCAAGGGCGAGCGGCTCTCGGAGCTGCTTTAGCCTCCGCCGGTACGAATACCAGGAAGGCGGAGATCACGATTGCGGCGATGAGGCCAAAACCTGGCTTCCACGAGCTGTATTCAGCGAATGGACCACCCACGCTGGCGATGTAGGCGACCAGCGCGACCAGCGATATCGTGCGGTGCTGGAGTCCGACCGGTGTGATGCGCATCAGGTAGAGCCAGCAGAAGAGTCCACTGACGCCCAACGCGATCCACAGCCCGACTTTGAGGCCCGCGCCCGTCTCGACCGACCGGACAGCAGGGTCAAGCATGGTGTACACCGCAAGCGCCTCGCCGGGAATGTACCGCATCAACTTGTCTGACACACCGGCCATTTCGGACCTCTGAAGGGGCTGCGTTCCATCGGGCCGCGTGCGATCGAACGTCCGGTAGTCGGATGTCGGCTTGGTCGCATTCGGCGCGACGATCACCAGGTTTCTGTTCATGGTCGACGCTACGTCCTGCGCCCGCGCGACCGCGGCTGGTCGTCATTGGGCGGCTTCTTGGAGGAATTCTCGCGTGACTTCCCGGCTGGTCGTTTTTCCGGCGTCGGCTGTCCGACCAACTGCTGCAGTCTGGTGAGAATCAGTTCGGCGCGTGCGCGCGCCTTGCCGTCCTGAGACGACTCGGCACATTTCGTGACGAGCTCGACTGCGTCGGGATCGCCGAGCAATGCGTTGCGCTCTACCGCTGTGTCATTAATGTCGCTGCTGTAAACACTGCGCGGGACGACTCGGCGAGGGCTGTCCAACATCAGGACCCGGTTTCGATCAAAAGTGGCGACCGTTTCGGGGACTGCATACACGTCGATGCCGCATGCGGCAGCGAACTCTGCTGGGTTGCGACCGTCGGCCGAATTCATATCGCAAGGGCCGAACGGCAGGCTGCCGTTGGGCAACGAGTCGCCGTTGCCGTAGCCGTGGTTGTCGGTGTACTGGTGAGCGATCTTACCGGGGTAGTCCGGATTGAAACCCCATGCGGCCAGGACGATTCCGAGCCCGCCGGGTCTGTCGGGCCATAGTGAGTTCAGGTCGCCGGCGGTTCCGTATCCGATGACCCGCCGCGGGTCGCCCAGCCATTGGGCCAAGTTCCAGTACGCGGCGTTCAGTCCTTCCGACTGGTCGCCGGTGATCTTGCCTTCCCAGCTCTCGACATCGATCATCACCGCCATGCGGGGGTGTGGTTCGCTGACCATGTCCTTGATGGTGGCGACCCCAACCTCCCAGTTTGGGTACCACACGAAGTAGACGATGAAGAAGTCCAAGGCGCCTTCGTCACATTTGCGCCTGCACCAGTCGTAGTTCTGATCCCAGTTCAGGTCGCGGTAGTCACCGTCGTTCGACCGAATCGCGATGACGCGATACGGATATGAGTCGTCGACCGCGACCTGGTGCTCCGACACATCGGCGTAGATGGTGTCCGTCAACGCGGCGGCCGTGGGTTGCAGCGCAGCCGACACGCGTGGCGACGTCGGGCCTGCTACACGCAGCGGTGTCACGCCATGAAAGCGCCGTGACGCTGGATCGGTGACGCGCAGTGGCGCAACACCTCTGAACTCAGCGATGGGCGGCCCACCCGGGTACGGCGCTCCGGCCAGCCACGGCAAAGGGTCGATCTGCGATCCTCGGGCCCAGGAGTACGGGTGCACCTCGAAATGCAGGTGGGGACCCGTTGAATTTCCGTTGCTGCCGACGAACGCGATGTGCTGACCGGCTTCCACCCAGTCGCCGAGCTGAAGCCCGGTTGCGAACGCGTCTGCCATGTGGCCGTACACCGTGGCGCCACTTCCGGCTTCGGTGGGGTGATCGATCACGATCCATTGGCCGAAACCGTCGGCGTAACCGATGTGTTCGACGACTCCTCCTTGAGCCGCATAAATGTGCGCGTCATAGGGAGCCTCCAGATCGATGCCTAGATGCATTTCTCCCCAACGGGGACCGAACAGCGAACCCAAGTTGAAATCGCCCGCGCGCATGGGCCAGTACCGAGCCATCGCATGCCTCCTTCATGGAATGGACATGCACAGTGTTGCACTTGGGCGGGGTGCTCACAGCAAATTAGAAGAAATCACACTGAACGTTAAATTGCTTTGTGTCGCAACAGATTTTTGCACTATCTCCATAGCTGAATCTCACTCAGCAACACCGCATTATCTCGCTGATCAGCCATGGCTCAGCCGTAGTCGGCCACCACCAACTCGATCTCGCCAGCATCCTGTAGGCGCCTCAGTAGAACCATCGCACCGCACTGAGCGCTCACTGCGGTCTCGTCCCACGTGCCGTCAGCGACGTACTTGCCCTGGGTGTAGTGATTGCTGAAACTCCATAGGTACGGCGACTTCACATTCGGATGCGCGGTGCGGTATCCCCAGCCGTTGAAGGCCTCGAGGCGGTATGCCAGGTGCTGAACCGACCAGTCGGTGACGCTGGTGAGTTCGTCGTACTCCAGGGCGTCGGCAGCGCTGTCCTCCCAAGAGAACGGTGGCTCGCCGTCAGGCGGCCGTCCCTCCGGCACGTTGACAGTGCGGTCCGTCAGCGGGTCGCCGTTGTGCAGATGACAGCTGAAATCGCCGCTCGCCTCGAGGCTGTGAATCACTGCAACGACGAACCACGGCACGCCGGTGATCCGCTCGACGTTTAGATATGCCTCTTTGTCACCCATGATGCGCTCCGCAGTCCAGCCGACGTCGGTGAACTTGTCTTCACGGATCACCATGTCCAACCAGAGGGCCGCGTACTCGTCACGAACATCGGGAAAATCGACCCACGTGGCCGACAGGGCACGCGCTGTCTTGGCTCCTGCATGCTTACGGATATCGGCCATCTGAGCCTCCACTGGGTGGAACGAACATGAGGTGCAAGCTGGATCGTGAAGGCATCGTAGGCAAACACCGCACGCCGAGCTCGGTAATCGGGCGGATGAATGCGGGCGCAGCAGCTAATAGAAGAAGCCGCCCCGATACAGACTGGGGCGGCTTTCACCTGAGCTGGTGGCAAACGGTGGTATCTAGCTGTAGAGCGCCGCGATCTCGGCCGCGAACTTCTCGGCGACGACCTTGCGCTTGACCTTCAGCGTCGGCGTCAGCTCGCCGGTGTCCTCGGTGAAGTCGACCGGCAGAATCCGGAACTTCCGGATGGCCTCGGCCTTCGACACCGTCTGGTTGGCGTCGTCGACGGCCTTCTGGATCTCGGCGACCAGCGCTGCGTCTTCGGCCAGATCGCCCACCGATGCGCCGGCGTCCTTGTTGTTGCGCTGCTTCCAGCCCTCGAACGCCTCGGGATCGATGGTGATGAGGGCGGCGATGAACGGCTCCTGGTCACCCACGCACATGGCCTGGCTGATCAGCGGGTGCGCCCGCATGACGTCTTCCAGCGGGGCCGGGGCGACGTTCTTGCCGCCCGCGGTCACGATGATCTCCTTCTTGCGCCCGACGATCGACAGGTAGCCGTCGTCGTCGATGGCACCGAGGTCACCGGTGTGGAACCACTCGTCGGTGAACGCCTCGTCGGTGGCGGTCGGGTTGTTCCAGTAGCCGCTGAACACCACGCCGCCGGACAGCAGCAGCTCGCCGTCCTCGGCGATGCGCATGCTGTTGCCGGGCACCAGCTTGCCGACCGTGCCGACCTTCAACTCTCCGACCCGGTTGACGGTGATGGCGGCGCTGGACTCGGTCAGGCCGTAGCCCTCGTAGATGGTGACGCCGACGCCGCGGTAGAAGTGGCCGAGCCGGGCGCCGAGCGGGGCGCCGCCGGAGATGGCGCCGACGCAGTTGCCGCCGAGCGCGGCCTTGAGCTTGCCGTAGACCAGCTTGTCGAACACCGTGTGCTTCAGGTTGAGCAGCAGGCCCGGGCCGCCGGGGGTGTCCTGCGCCTTGCTCCACTCGATGGCCGTGTCCGCGGCGATCTGGAAGATCTTGCCCTTGCCGTCGTTGCGGGCGTTCTGCTCGGCGGTGTTGTAGACCTTCTCGAACACGCGCGGCACCGACACCACGAGCGTCGGCTTGAACACCCCGAGGATCGGCACCAGGTTCTTGATGTCGCTGGTGAAGCCGAGGGTCACCTGGTTGCTGAAGCCGGCCACCGCGACGGCGCGGGCCAGCACGTGCGCCAGCGGCAGGAACACCAGCAGCTTCTGGCCCTTGGCGAGCAGGTCGGGGAAGCAGGCCTTGACGCCGCGCAGCTCCGACAGGAGGTTGGCGTGGGTCAGCTGGCAGCCCTTGGGGCGGCCGGTGGTGCCGGAGGTGTAGATCAGGGTGGCCGGATCGCTCGACTTGATGCCGGCCAGGCGGGCGTCCAGCTCGGCGCGGTCGACGCCGGCGCCGGCGGTGGCCAGCTGGTCGAGGGCGCCGCCGTCGATGACCAGCACCTCACCGAGCGCGGGCACCTCCGACCGGATGGACTCGATCTTGGCGGCGTGGGCGTCGGCCTCGGCGAACGCCAGCACGGCGCCGGAGTCGGCCAGCACGTGCCGGATCTGATCGGCGGCGGAGGTCTCGTAGATGGGCACCGTCACCGCGCCGATCGACAGGATCGCGAAGTCGATGATCGGCCACTCGTAGCGGGTCGCCGACAGCAGCACCACGCGGTCGCCGGGCTTGACGCCCTTGGCGATCAGGCCGAGCGCGGTGGCCCGGACCTGGGCGGCGACGTCGGCACTGGTGACGTCGGTCCAGGTGTCTCCGACCAGGCGCTGGATGGCTACGTGTTTGGGGTCATCGCGCTCGAGGGAGTACACCGGGGCGACGACGTTGTCGTATTCGCCGATGGTGAACGATGCGGGAACGCTGAACTCACGCACGGATGTGGCCTTTCGGGTCAGAGCAAAGCAGTACTGGCAGCAGTGCCGTGACAGCAATGCCGTGCTCAGCGTAGTCGGGTGCTTCATCACACTGTGGAGGCGTATGTGAAGCTGGTCGGGATGAACAGCATCCAGATCGCCGACGAGACCTTCGTGTGCGCCGACCCAGCCGCTGTCGGTGCCGCCGTGGCGAACCAGAGCAGCTGGCGGCGCTGGTGGCCGGACCTCAAGCTGACGGTCGTCGAAGACCGCGGTCCGGCGGGGCAGCGGTGGACCGTCACCGGTGCACTGACCGGGACCATGGAGGTGTGGCTGGAGACCGTCATGGACGGCGTCGTGCTGCACTACTTCCTGCACGCCGAGCCGACGGGCGTGTCCGGTGCCGCGCTGGCCGAGCTGAACCTGGCGGACCTCAACCATCGTCGCCGGGTGGCCGGCAAGAACATGGCTTTCGAGATCAAGACCGATCTCGAGCGGTCGCGCCCGGTGGGCGTATCCCGGTTGGCCTGAGCCCCGGCATCGCCCGGCCAGGGCCGGGCGCTGGCGGTACATTGAGAACTCGGCAGACGGGCGCGCGACGCCCGCGCCGGCATCGTCAACTCGGGAAGTGGACACGTGGCTGACAAGACTGCGCAGACCATCTACATCGACGCCGACCCGGCGACCGTGATGGACGTCATCGCCGACATCGGCTCATATCCCGACTGGGTCGCCGAGTACCCGGAGACCGAGGTCCTGGACGTCTACGCCGACGGCTACCCGAAGACCGCCCGGATGGTCCTCGACGCCACGGTCCTCAAGGACACCATGGTGTTCACGTACCAGTGGCCCGCCGACCGCAAGTCGGTGAGCTGGTCCCTGGTGTCCAGCACCCTGCTCAAGGCGCTCGAAGGCACATACCGCTTGTCGCCCAAGGGTTCTGGCACCGAGGTGACCTACGAACTGTCGGTCGATCTGATGATTCCGATGATCGGATTGCTCAAACGCAAGGCAGAGCGCCGCCTGACCGACACGGCGCTCAAGGACCTCAAGAAGCGAGTCGAGTCTGAGTGACACGGACCCTGCTGGGCGTGCCAGGATCAGTCTGTTCGTCGGTAAGGGTGGAGTAGGCAAGTCGACGGTGGCCACGGCCACCGCGGTGCGTGATGCCCGTGCCGGGCAGCGGGTCCTCATCGTGTCGACGGACCAGGCCCACTCCACGGGTGACGTGCTCGGCGCGGACGTCCCGCCGACCGGACTCCGGACGCCCACGCAGGTGCCCGTCGACGACGGCGCCGGCGTCGTGCTCGATGCCCTGGCGCTCGACACCCTGGCGCTGCTCGAGGCCAGGTGGCGTGAGGTGGCCGCGGTGCTGGTCGCCCGGTTCCCGGACTCCGATGTGGGAGACGTTGCACCGGAGGAACTTTCGGCGCTACCCGGGATTCAGGAGGTGCTGGGTCTGCACGAGGTCGCCGAGCTGGCGGCGTCGGGCAACTGGGACCACGTGATCGTCGACTGCGCCTCGACCGCCGACGCGATGCGGATGCTGACGCTGCCCGCCGCGTTCGCCCTGTACCTGGAGAAGGCCTGGCCGCGGCACCGGCGCCTGTCGCTCGGTCTGGCCGACGCCAAGACCGTCGCCATGGTCACGCTCGTCGAGCGACTCGCCGCCGCCACCGAGGCGCTGGGGGAGTTGCTCGACCAGCCGGACGTCACCGCGCACCTGGTGCTCACCCCGGAACGGGTGGTGGTGGCCGAAGCGGTGCGGACGCTGGCGTCGCTCACCCTGATGGGCGTGCACGTCTCGGAGTTGATCGTGAATCAGGTTCTGGTCCAAGACGATTCGTACGAGTACGTGAACCTGCCCGCGCACCCCGCCTTCGACTGGTACGCCGAGCGCATCGCCGAACAGCGCAGCATGCTCAGCGACCTGGATGCCGCCGTCGGCGATGTGCGCCTGGTGCTGGTGCCGCACCTGGCCGGCGAACCCATCGGGCCGAAGGCACTGGGGCAACTGCTCGAGGCGTCACGGCTGCGGCACGGCGCCGCGCCGCCCGCGCCGCCGCGCCCCGTCGTCGACCGCGAATCGGGCTCAGGATTGGATGCCGTCTACCGGCTGCGGATAGAATTGCCGCAAATCGACCCGGGGTCTCTGACGCTGGGCCGCGTCGACGACGACCTGATCATCGGCTCGGGTGGCACCCGGCGCCGGGTCCCGTTGGCATCAGTCCTGCGCCGCTGCATCGTCATCGGCGCGTCGTTGCGCGGCTGTGAACTGACCGTCCGTTTTCGCCCTGACCCGGAGGTGTGGCCCAAGTGACGCACACCGATTTCGGGGCAGACGCTCTGGGCGACCTACCGGTGGACCTGCGGCTGCTGGCCCAGGCGCTTCTCGACAAGATCGATCCCGTCGTCCGCCTGTCCGTGGCCATGCTCGCCGACGGCGAGAACCCGAGCGACTGCAACCAGGTGTGGTGCCCGGTGTGCGCACTGGTCGCCCTGGCCAACGACGAACAGCACCCGATGCTGACGGCCATCGCCGAACACAGCACGACTTTTCTCGACGCGGTGCGCGCCGCGCTCGCCGACAAGGGACCCGTCGGCCCGCATCCCGAGCCGCCGACGGACCCGTCCGGTCCGGGTGGCAGGCACCGCCAGCCCGACGATCCGGACGGCCCACCAGGGCCGGGTCGATACCAGTCCATTCCGGTATCTGTGGAGGAATGACCAGTCCGCTGCGGGCTGTGGTCGGGCCGACAGTCGGTGGGTAAAGTTGTCGGGGGCACCGTCCGGGGGCCCTCAGCGGGAGGTTCGATGTTCTTCTGGTTCTACAAGTACATCTTGATGGGCCCGTTGCTGCGCCTGCTGGGCCGTCCGAAAGTGACGGGGCTGGAATACGTTCCCGACGAGGGTCCCGTTCTGCTGGCCAGTAACCACCTGGCCGTCGTCGACAGCTTCTATCTGCCGCTGGTGCTGCGCCGCCGGATCTTCTTCCTGGCCAAGGCCGAGTACTTCACCGGTACCGGCATCAAGGGCAAGCTGATCAAGTTCTTCTACTCATCGACCGGCCAGGTGCCGATCGACCGCACCAACGCCGATTCCGCGGCCGACGCACTGGCCGCGGCCGCCAAGATCCTCGACCAGGGCAAGCTGCTCGGCATGTACCCCGAGGGCACGCGCTCGCCCGACGGCAAGCTCTACAAGGGCAAGACCGGCCTGGCCCGCATCGCACTCGAGACCGGCATCCCCGTCATTCCCGTCGCCATGATCAATACCGACGTCGTGAACCCGCCGGGAAGCAAGATGTGGCACTTCGCGCGCGTCGAGGTGAAGTTCGGCAAGCCGATGGACTTCCGCCGCTTCGAGGGCCTGGCCGGTAACCGCTTCATCGAGCGCGCCGTCATCGACGAGGTCATGTACGAGCTGATGCGGCTGTCCGGCCAGGAGTACGTCGACCTCTACGCGGCCGACGTCAAAGAGGGTAAGACGCCGCCGCCCGCGATCAAAGCCGGCTGAACGCGCCACAACGCTGAGCCGAGGATTGCCGTCACCAGGCGGCAGTCCTCGGCTTTTGTGATTTCGTGGGCCGGCACGCCGCGTCGCCAACGTGACGCGGCGGCGGAAAATCGGCTCTCGGACCGCCGTGCGGTTACCGTCGCGCCGGCCGGGCCCCCGGCGTGGTCAGTTCGTCGCCGAGACCGGTGCGACGTGCTCGGCCGCGTCGGCTGACGGCGTGCCGCGGCCGGTGATGGTGCCCGCCGCGGCGATGACGGCCAGTGCCCACCACACGTACGAGCTGCCGATCACCTGACGCCATACCGTCGCGTCGACCTCGTGGTGCTCGGGCAGCAGCCGGATCGGCGTGAAGATCAGCAGGAACGCGCCAAGCGCGCTCACCGCCGCGAGGGTGGCACTGCGTTCGCGGTAGGCGATCACGGTGATGGTCACCATGGTCGGCAGGGCCCACACCCAGTGATGCGACCACGACACCGGCGACACCACCAGGCCGAACATCGCCACGCACATGAGAGCCAGCACCGGCTGGCCCGCGCGGAGCACCCGATGGGCCGCCCACACCGTCAGCGCTAGCACCGCGAAGCACAGCAGGACCCAGAGCACGAATCGCGGCGTCGCCGACATCCCGAACCGCGCAAGCGTGCCGGAGATGTTCTGGTTGGTGTTCAGCGTCGCGGTGCCGATGCGGTCGGTGTTGCGGACCGTCTTGGTCCAGTACTCCCACGAGTCGCCCCAGGCCAGCGCGAACGCGACAAGCGTGACCACGACCGACGACGCCACTGTGGTGAGCAGCGCGCGGAAATCGCGGCGCAGCAGGAAGTACAGCAGGAAGACGGCCGGGGTCAGCTTGAGGGCGATCGCCACGCCGAGCAGGACGCCGCGCGGCCACGGCGTACGGCGGGGGACGCAGTCGGCGATCACCAGCGTCATGAGGACGACGTTGATCTGACCGAAGTTGAAGTTGGACCGGACCGGTTCGAGGAACAGCACGGCCGGCCCGACGATGGCGACGGCAAGCCAGCAGCGGCGGGCGAGGGCCGAGCCGCCGAGCCGCGACTGCGGCCAGACGTCCAGCCGGGTCAGCACGATCACGATGGACACCAGCAACAACACGAACGTCGTCACCGTGATGGCCACGCTTGCCGCGGGCAGGGGGAGCCAGGCGAACGGCGCGAACATGATCGCGGCCAGCGGCGGGTAGGTGAACGGCAGGTCGATGCCGGCCTCGGTGCGGAAGATGGTGCTCTCGCTGTACAGCGGCGTGTTGTTCAGCCAGGCGCGGCCGCCCATGCGGTACACGTCGATGTCGATCCGGTACGGCGTATGACCCAGCAGCCGCCAGGCGCCCCATACCAACGTCAACATGGCCAGCAACTGCAACAGCAGCCAGGCCAGCCGTTGACCGGAGGCGGGCCACGACCAAGTTCCCATACGCATCTCGCCGGACAGCCTATCGGGGGGACCGGCGCGTCGACGCCCTGCGGGGCAGTGACACGCATGCACGGGCGTAAGTTTCTGCCCGTGCGGTCGCCCTTACCTACGGAGTTCGTATCGAGTGGGCGGCTGCCACTGTTGTGGTGCCTGATTGCGTTCATCCTGACGTTTTTCGTCACCCGCACCGTGGTCCGGTACATCCGGGCCCACGCCGACAACCCGGCGCCGCGCAAGTGGTGGCAGCCGCGCAACATCGGGCACGGCGGCCTGCACATCCATCACGCGGTGATCGGCGTGGTGCTGGTGATGGTGTCGGGCGTGACGATGGTGACGCTGGCGGTCGACGGCGGCGTCCCCGAATTCACCGTGGCGGCAATCTTTTTCGGTATCGGTGCGGCCCTGGTCCTGGACGAGTTCGCGCTGATCCTGCACCTGTCCGACGTGTATTGGGCCGAGGACGGCCGCACCTCGGTCGACGCGGTCTTCGTCGCGATCGCGGTGGCCGGCCTGCTGATCCTGGGGTTCAACCCGCTGTCGTTCTTCGACATCACCGTCTGGCGTGACGATCAGGACGTGGCGGCCCGCGTCATGGTCGTCGCGCTGGCCCTCATCACGCTCGCGATGGCCGTCATCGTGCTGCTCAAGGGCAAGGTGTGGACCGGTCTGATTGGGATGTTCATCACACCGCTGCTGGTCATCGGCGCAATCCGGTTGTCGCGACCGCACGCGCCGTGGGCCCGCTGGCGGTACACGAGCCGGCCGCGCAAGATGCACAAAGCGCTGGAACGCGAGCGGTGGCTGCGCCGGCCGGTGGTGCGGGCGAAGCTGTGGTTACAGGATGCGATCGCCGGTATGCCAAAGTTTCCCGACGACGCGGACGTGGACCAACAGCTCGACCGCGAGATCCACGCGGCACCCGCGCCGCCGGACCGAACGCCGACCGAGGTTGCCTGAATGAAGTTTTTTTACGACACCGAGTTCATCGACGACGGTCGCACCATCGACCTGATCTCGATCGGTGTGGCCGCCGAGGACGGGCGCGAGTACTACGCCGTCTCCTCGGAGTTCGACCCCGACCGGGCCGGCTCCTGGGTGCGCAAGAACGTGCTGCCGAAGCTGCCGTCACCGTCGTCGCAGGTGTGGCGGTCGCGGCGGCAGATTCGGTCCGAGCTCGAGGACTTCTTCAACATCGACGGTGACGAGCCGATCGAACTGTGGGCCTGGGTCGGCGCGTACGACCATGTGGTGCTGTGCCAGCTGTGGGGCCCGATGGCCGACCTGCCGCCGGCGATGCCGCGCTTCACCCGCGAACTGCGGCAGTTCTGGGAGGACTGCGGCAGCCCGCGGATGCCACCGCGGCCGCGCGATTCCCACGACGCGCTGGTCGACGCCCGACACAACCTGCACCGCTACCGGCTGATCGCCGAGATGATGACGGCGCCCCGGTAGCTCAGGTCACCAGGCCCGGAACGGCACGCTGGTGACGGTGGCGTCGTTCGGGCCGAACTGGACCGTCAGCTGCAGCGTCCACAGTCCCGGCCGCGGCGCGGTGGCATACGTGCTGTGCCAGTGACCGTCGGGACCCGCCGTGAAACGCACCGGCAGAGAGGCGATCTCGGCGCTCGACAGAGTGCCCCGCAGCCCGGTGGCACCGGGCACCGCGACGTCGATCGGGATGGCGCCGTGCCGCGTGGTGTCCAGATGCACCTGTGCCTGCCGACCCTCATCGAGTGCGGCGGTGGCGGTGAACGCGGGGCCGTACGTGGTGCGGGCGGGCGGCTCGCCGGTGAGCACCGTGGTCATGATCAAGACCAGCACCGCGAGCGCGGTCTCCCACGGTACGGTCCGGCGCAGCCGCTCCGGGGTGAGCCGGCGCCGGCCGAGGTAGGCCAGGGCGGCCATGAGCGTCACCAGGAAAACCTTGGCGCACAAGGCCATTCCGTAGCCGGTCGACCAGAGTGACTCGATCGGCGACACCTGCCGCCAGGCCTGATACTCGCCGGTGAGCAGGACCGCCGCGACGCAGCCGAACGCCACCCGGGACCACCGCTGCAGCTCGTCGCTGCGCCGGGCGGGCAGGACCACCAGCATCAGCACGGCCAGCCCGCCCAGCCACAGCGCCATGGCCAGCAGGTGGACGGTGGTGACGGTGGTGGCGAGCCACGGGTCCGGGCCTGCCGAGGCGTGCCCGGACGCGGCGACACCGGCCGCGAGTGCCGTAGCGATCACGACGAACAGCGCGGTCCCGGCGCGGGTGGTCGCCGCGAGCAGCACGAGCAGGGCGGCCTGCACGTAGAGCTGGATGTCGGGGCCGGTGGTGACGGCGTTGATGACGGTCGCGGCGGCCAGCAGCAGCCAGCCGATGCCGGCCAGGATGCGGGTGCGACGCAGGGCGAGCGCCCACGTCCACACCAGCCGGGCCGCCGCGAGCACACCGACACACAGCACCAGGCCGGCATACGTCAGACCGCGAGCGACATCCGACGCTACCGACGACGACGCGACCGGACGAACCTCCGGCGGCGCGTCCGGCGCCTGCTGCACACCGAAACTCACCGAGCCGGACACCTCGTGCCCGTCTGCCGACATCAGCCGCCACGTCGCGGTGTAGCTGCCGCGCGGCAGGTCCGGCGGCAGGTCCAGTTCCACGGTGGTGTTGCCCGACCGCTGCCGCACCTCCCGGTCGACCCGCGCGCCGGAGTTCGAAATCACCTGAACCGCACCGGGAATCAGGCGAACCGGCTCATCGAAGCTCAAGGTGACCCGGCTCGGCGCGGCCGGCAGGGTGGCGCCGTCCACCGGATCGCTGGAGACCAGGACGGCGTGCGCGTGTGCGAGGGGAGCCGGCAGCAGGAGCGCGAGCAGAGCCGCGAGCAGCGCTGCGACCGGTCTCAGTTTTCTAGTCGTGACTCGTCTTTCGTCGGGAGGCTGCCAGGCTAGCGATCGCCACCAGCAACGCGACCACCGACACGGCCAGCGCCGTCAGGCCCGGCCACGTCGGCGCCGCAGCCGCCGGAGCCGCGGCCGCGGGCCGGTCGTGGTCCCCGCCGCCGGCGGGCTTGAGGTGCAGGGCCGGCGCCGGGTGCTCGGGCTCGGGCTGGCCCGGGTTGGCCTTCTCGTTCCAGTTGACGGTCTTGCCGTCGCTGTAGGTCTGGACCGCGGGCAGCGTCAGCGTGTTGACCTTGGGCAGCGGGCCGGCCGAGATGGCGAAGACGTTGAACTGATGCGGCGGAATGGGCGCGTCCGGCGCGGTGGCCTTCCACTCGACCGACGAGACGTACTCGGTGACCTCGGCGCCGTCGTCGTCCTTCTGCGGAGCGGGAAGCTTCTTCTTGGTGATGGTCGCCGTCCAGCCGGCCTTCTGCTGCGTGCTGACCGAGATGATCGGCTGGTCGTCGGGCAGCACGACGAGCAGGCCGGTGGTGGACGCGGTGTCCGACTCGGTCGGCACGCGGAAGTTCAGCACGCCCCAGCCACCCTGGGTGGCGTCGCCGGTGACCTTGACGTGGGCGGCGGCCGGTGCGGCCAGCGCGACGGCGCAGGCCATCGTCGCGGTGACGGCGGCGAGGGTCTGGATCAGCTTGGGCATGTTGTCCTTAAGTTTGTAGTTGCAGTTACTTCGTATTGCTGAGCGTTACGTTTGGCTGTGACCCGGGTGGGTCG